>NZ_LVCT01000288.1:0-3891 GCF_001647205.1 Rhodococcus sp. EPR-134 | reverse complement strand
ACGTGTGCGCCGACGCCGACCACCCTCGGGCAGCACAGGCTCGAGCATTCCCGCCAGCAGACCTGACGGCCTGGTTCGGTAGCAATGTCCGGTCGGCGAGGTCAGCATGACGCTGCGGTCCGGGTTCGAGGTGTGCACCCACTGACCGGAGTGCTTGAGGCGGTGATGGTTTCGACAATAGGCACTCAAGTTTGAGGCCACGGTCTTTCCACCACGAGTGGGATCGCGATGATCAAAGGGTTCAGTGTGATCAAGATCTGAATTCCACGCAGCGACATCGCAGTGCAACCACTGGCAGCTTCCTGCGATCACCCGCACCCAGGTGTCGAGGACAGCGCCCGGGCGGTACACGAACGCAGAAGGAACGACGGGCGAAGGTACTGGCTCGCCCATACCGGCAGCCTCGAGCGCGGCGTCGGCTGGTACCTTCACATTCCGAATCAGCGCACCCGCGGCGATGTCACGTGCATGCTCTGCACTGATCACTCCATAACCGTCGAGGTGAGCGGGTTCGTCTGCACCTGGTGCGTCACCGCCCTGAAGCGTTGATTCCAGCATGACCACGTGAACCAACGGCCGACGCACCACCACAATCCCGCTTCGATCTTGTGGGCACTCGTCCCGGCCGCAATCGCACGGCAGAATCGTCGACCCGGATACCAACGCTCCCAATGCGTCAGCTCGTCGTTGCTCGTACTTACGGGAATCGTGTCGACACACCGACATCGCCAACTCACGTAACCGACTATCGAAAGCCCGTGCTTCCTCCGCCGGAATACTCCCCAATATCCGCGCCATTCCGTCCTCGGCAGCGCTCACACCCACGAACCGATCAGCCAGGGCGCGGCGTCGACGTTCGCGTATCCCCTCGGGATCCACCACGGCGACGATCCGGTCGATAGCCGCTGTCAATCTGCGACCCGTCAAGCCGGTACCGCCAGGCATCGGTGGCGCCGAGATCTTTTCGAGGAGTTGCCGTTCCACCTCGTCGATCAAATCGTCGGCTACGTTGGCCGTAGCGGAGTCGATCAATCCGACTCGATACAGATCCAGTTCTCCGCGCGCCATGGCGGCACGCGTGCGATGGAGGCGAGTCTTGAGAGAAAAGCCGAGACCGATCAACTTTCCCGCTGCGGCACGGCCCATGGTCAATGCCGCGCCGAGCTCGGCCTCAGCCAGTTCGTGAGCGGTAGACGACCAAGCACCGTTATCAGTGTGGTCAGCGCTGCGACGCTCGAAAAACTCGGCAATGGCAGCCAGTTTCCGTTCCACGAGCATCGATTCGCGCGCATGCAGATCGGCGATGAGATCGATGAGGGCGCAGTCGGATTCAGCACCGGACAGCTGCGCTGCGGTACCCGAACTTCCTACTCCGTCATCGAACATTCCTCAACATTATTCGAATATACGTTCGATATCCATGATTTCCAGGAATCAGTCCGAACAATCCTGATTGACCGAAAATTGTTGCGGAGCAACCTTTGCGGCCACTCGTGTTCCGGCAACGGATTCCCCTACTGAACCAGGGCGTTGATAATGCGGGCAGCTTCGGCCGGGTAGATAGGGCGGTCGGACCCACCACTCAATACCCAGTGGACTGGACTACCTTCGCCTAGGACTCGGAGTTGCACGTCGAGCGGAAACGCATCGATGTCAGCCGAGTCGACTCCAAAGACATGGACAATCTCATGCCCAGGTCGCCCCTCGAACTCGAAGATGTTCTCGACGACCTCGAGCAACTCGACGCTTCCCAGCCTGACACAGAGTTCCTCCGCGAACTCGCGTCGCAGCGCTGCCTCGGCCGTCTCACCGAACTCGATACCGCCACCGATCAATCGATGAAAGTTCTCCCCCGTGACAGAGTCCGTGCCGTCGAGCATGAGTACGTGACCGGAACGGACAGGTATCCCCAGTGAGATGTTACGAATTGACGACATACGACACAGTTTAGGTGGCCAACTCGAACACCATTTTGAATCCGACGACGGCGAATATCACCAAAAGTGATGGGGTGGGCACAAATACGACTTGGACTTGCAGAGAGCCCCGATGGCAGACTCGAACACCATTCCCGGACAAAAGAACCCATTGAGGAACCGATGAACGACGCCAGTACCTGGACCGCACGACTCGCCGCACTCGACCTGACCCTCCCGCCTGTTGCCACCCCCGCAGGCTCATACCTTCCCGCCGTTCAGACGGGGTCATACGTCTATACATCGGGGCAATTGCCGCTCGTCGACGGCACTACGACGTGCATCGGCAAGTTGGGCGAGGGCGTCTCCGTCGAAGACGCCGCCCAGGCGGCGCGGTTGTGCACTCTCAACGGACTCGCGGCAGTCGATGCCTTAGTCGGGCTCGATCGCATCGTTCGGGTCGTCAAGGTCGTTGGATTTGTTGCGTCCGGATCCGGATTTTCGCAGCAACCCCAGGTGATCAACGGTGCGTCCGACCTGCTGGCCGAGATCTTCGGTTCGGCTGGACAACACGCCCGCTCAGCGATCGGCGTCGCCGAACTACCCCGAAACAGTGCCGTCGAGGTCGAGTTCGTGTTCGAGGTATCGGACAGCATCTGATCGGTCTGCCACACCCCGAAGGGGCGGCGGTTGCCAACGCAACCGCCGCCCCTTCGTCTGTGAGGACTTTCAGGCACTGAGCCCGGTCGTCGAACCTGCTGTCACCAACCGCGCTCTGCGAGGCGGTGTCCGACGGGCAGGTCGTCGACGTTGATACCGACCATTGCCTCACCGAGTCCGCGCGAGACCTTGGCGAGCACGTCCGGGTCGTCGTAGAACGTGGTGGCCTTGACGATGGCCTCCGCGCGCTGCTTCGGGTTGCCGGACTTGAAGATGCCCGATCCGACGAACACGCCCTCGGCGCCGAGCTGCATCATCATCGCAGCGTCTGCCGGGGTGGCGATGCCGCCGGCAGTGAACATGGTGACCGGCAGCTTGCCGGCCTTGGCGACCTCGACGACCAGTTCGTACGGCGCCTGCAGTTCCTTGGCGGCCACGTACAGTTCGTCCTCGCTCAGCGAGGTCAACCGGCGGATCTCGCCGCGGATGGTGCGCATATGGGTGGTGGCGTTGGAGACGTCTCCGGTGCCTGCTTCACCCTTCGAGCGGATCATGGCCGCGCCTTCGTTGATGCGACGGAGCGCTTCGCCGAGGTTGGTGGCGCCACAGACGAAGGGAGCGGTGAACTTCCACTTGTCGATGTGGTTGGCGTAGTCGGCCGGGGTCAGGACCTCGGACTCGTCGATGTAGTCGACGCCGAGGCTCTGCAGGATCTGCGCTTCGACGAAGTGACCGATGCGTGCCTTGGCCATGACGGGGATGCTGACGGTGGAGATGATGCTGTCGATCATGTCCGGGTCACTCATGCGCGAGACGCCGCCCTGTGCGCGAATGTCTGCGGGGACCCGCTCGAGTGCCATGACGGCGACGGCGCCGGCGTCTTCGGCGATCTTGGCCTGCTCAGCGGTGACCACGTCCATGATCACACCGCCCTTGAGCATTTCAGCCATGCCGCGCTTGACGCGGGCGGTGCCGATGGCGGTGGTGGGGGCAGAGTCGGGGGTGCTCACAGCAAACTCCTGCAGTAGTGGCGTGACGAAAGAAACAAGGCACGGCGAACACACGAGTTCATTCGCGCGGAGGCCTCTGGCCAGAACTCTAGGACGAACCGGCCTTCGATTCCGTATCCAATTTGCCATTGCTGGCCTTAAACTGCCCGCGAGCACTGAACGACCGAACGATCAGCGGATGGAACGCACTTCCGGATCCTCGGAACCGTCCGCAATCGTCGCGGCCTCCACCAGGAGGTTTGCCAGATCCAACGGGTAGACGGGCTCACCGGACTTGGCCAGTCGGCGGATCTCGTCGGCGCTGC
>NZ_LVCT01000287.1:0-3590 GCF_001647205.1 Rhodococcus sp. EPR-134 | reverse complement strand
CGGTGGTCAGAGGCAGCGAGGCAGCACACGCGTCAGGGTCGTCTGCCTTGGAAACGATGAGGTCGGTATGACCGTCCCGATGGGTGACGACACCCACGCGACGACCGGAAGACAGAACAAAATCCTTGCGCGTCCCGATCCCCGGTAGTGGGGTGACTTCTACGTTCATACACCAACGGTAGCGCCGATCGGTGACCTGCATCGCGGGAGGGCCGTTATCCGCGGGGAGCACTTCGCGGCGAGCGAACCGGCGACCTACCGAACCGGCGAAAACACGCCGTTCTCGCCCGGAAAATACTCGACGACAGCGGTGACGGCTGCGACGGGAATCGGGGCGTACAGATGCGGGAATCGCATCGATTCCGGGTCCGAGGGGACACCCGGTTCGTACTTGACCTGACCGACGAGCAAGGCCGGATCGATAGCCAGAAGGACTATGTCGTCACGGCCGGCAAAGATCCGATTGGCCGGGAGATGAACTTGCGCCGGAGTCGACATGTGGACAAATCCCTCCGCCTCGAATCCGTCGGGGATACGTTCACCGAGCTGTTGTGCCCGCGCCCACTCCTCGCGCGTGCACATGTGGAGCAACTCGACGCTCTCGTCGACAAGTGGTTCGCGTCCCGGGTTCATCCGCCCAGAATATCGGGCTGAGGTCGGCGATCCGAATCAGCTGTCAGCGAACAATCTTCACCCGAGAATGCCTGCCCAGCGCATTTCCAGTGAGACACAACACTAAGAAACGCCTTCGGGAACAACCCGTAAACCCCAAACGTCTGTAAGAGTGGATCTACCGCGCCATTCCGACGCGGCGGACCAGGCCCCAGGCACGCGGCCCGAATGCCGCAAAGCCAGTACGGAGGAGTCATGCCCGGAACACTGACCAGCCCACAGTTGACCGCTGCCGACCGGTGCGACCGGTGCGGTGCCGGAGCACGCGTACGCGCCGTGCTTCCCACCGGCGGCGAGCTTCTCTTCTGCGGACACCACGCAACCGAACACGCGGATCGACTTCGCGAGATGAATGCCGTCGTCTCCGAAAGCGAACCCGCAATCTGACCTGTCAGCCGGGGGTGGCCTCTTCACGAGGCGCGCCATGAACGCCAGAACGGGCGATCACAGTCACTGTGATCGCCCGTTCTGCCGTTCCGGGGCCGCAAGCACGCGAAGCGTGCGGGACCGGTATCGGCTGCTACCAGCTGCGGAGAATCGCGATGCGTTCGGTCAGCTGATCGACAGTAGCGATGGCCGTCGGCGGACCGCCGCACACCCGGCGCAGTTCCGCGTGAATGATGCCGTGCGGCTTACCAGTGCGGTGAACGTTCATCGCCACCAACCCGTTGAGCTCCTTGCGGAGCGCACCGAGCTGATCTGCCGTGGCCGCTCGATCGGATACCACTGCCGCCGTGGGTTGCGGGGCGGCGGCCTTGGCCGAGTTGGCCTCGACCTGCGTCTGCTGGCGTTGACGCAGCAATGCCCGCATCTGATCGGCGTCGAGTAGGCCTGGCAGACCGAGGTAGTCGGCTTCCTCGTCACTTCCGGCGAATGTCGCGGTACCGAAGGATGATCCGTCGTAGATCACCTGGTCGAGTTCGGCATCGGCGCCCAGGGACGTGAACGCCTTCTCCTCCTCGCCCAGCTCGTCCTTCTGCTAGTTCGCATCGGCGAGCAGGTCGTCTTCGAGGCCGTCCTTCTCACGATGCGGCTTGCCGAGTACGTGATCACGCTGGGCCTCGAGCTGTGCGGCAAGGTCGAGAAGCACCGGCACCGACGGCAGGAAGACGCTGGCAGTTTCGCCCTTACGACGCGAACGTACGAAGCGCCCGATCGCCTGAGCGAAGTACAGCGGAGTCGACGCGCTGGTCGCGTACACACCGACCGCCAGACGGGGAACGTCGACGCCCTCGGACACCATGCGGACCGCGACCATCCATTTCTGGTCGCTCGCACCGAATTCGGCGATTCGCTTGGACGCGGTGGGGTCGTCGGACAGCACGACGGCCGGCTGTTCGCCGGTGATCGCGGTCAGGGCCTTCGCGTACTCGCGGGCCACTGTCTGGTCCGTCGCGATGACAAGTCCGCCGGCATCGGGCATACCGGTACTGCGCAGCTGCGCCAAACGGGTGTCTGCTGCTTGCAGCACGGCAGGAATCCAGTCGCCGGCAGGGTCCAAGGCCGTACGCCAGGCCCGAGTCGTCTGCTCGGCGCTCAGCGGCTCGCCGAGTCGAGCGGTGAATTCCTCGCCGGCGTTGTTTCGCCACCGTGCCTCGCCCGAGTAGGCGAGAAACACGACGGGGCGAACCACGCCGTCCTTGAGGGCATCCGAATATCCGTAGGAGTGGTCGGCTTTCGAGCGGAGCAGACCTTCCTTGTCCGGCTCGTACTCGACAAAAGGAATGGCACTGTCGTCACTGCGGAACGGGGTTCCGGTCAGTGCGAGACGCCTGGTCGCGTCGCCAAACGCTTCACGAATGGCGTCGCCCCAGCTCTTGGCGTCGCCGCCGTGGTGGATCTCGTCGAGGATGACCAGCGTCTTGCGGCCCTCGGTCCGCACACGATGCTTCGACGGGTGCGAGGCAACCTGGGCGTAGGTCAGCACGACGCCGTGATAGTCACTCGAGGTCTGGCCGGTCGAGTTGGAGAACCGCGAGTCCAATGCGAGGCCGGAGCGCTGTGCGGACTCCGCCCACTGGTGTTTGAGGTGCTCGGTCGGCGCCACGACGGTTATCTGGTCGACCGTCCGGTCACGGAGCAATTCCGAAGCTACCCGCAGAGCGAAGGTGGTCTTACCTGCTCCCGGCGTTGCGACCGCCAGAAAGTCACGCGGACTGCTGGAAAGGTACTTGGTCAGTGCACGGCGCTGCCATGCACGAAGGGAACCGGTAGGGGCGCCAGGTTGGGTTCCCGCGGATTGAGCTCCGGCGGGTTCGGGCGACTTGCCGAACTCGGCTGCCACGGTCTCAGACGTCATAGGCCGCGCCTCCACTGGAATCGCACTGTTGTCTCGCGCTCCTCGAATTTTCATCAATGTCCGGCGACGAGCCTAGCCGCCGCCACCGACGAAAGCCGCACTCGAAGCGCGTACTCATGGCCGTTCTCACTCCGGCCGGCGAGGTTTCGCTTCTCTCGCATCCTGCCGACCTGCACGCGAATTGTCTCAGAAATGTGCGACACGTCGGCGCCATGGTTGGGCAACCGGGTGTGTCGTCAGGGATGCTGGAGACATCATGAGTGAAGCGCGAGGCGAGAAGTCGAGCGGAAGTGATCTGCACCACCGCAGATGGCATCCGCTACGCCGCACCGGGCAGTTGATCGGTCGAACCCTGAGCAAGGCCTGGGACGATTCCATCTTCGGAAAGGCGGCTACGGCCGCGTTCTGGCAAACGCTGTCGCTTGCTCCCCTGCTGCTCGGCCTTCTGGGAATGATCGGCTACATCGGTGGGTGGTTCGGACCCAACACCGTCGAGATCATCGAATCCAAGATCGTCACGTTCAGCGGAACGATCTTCAGCGAAAGCGTCGTCGACCAGATCATCCGCCCGACGGTGACGGACGTCCTTCAGCGCGGACGCCCGGAGATCATCTCGGTG
>NZ_LVCT01000286.1:0-23741 GCF_001647205.1 Rhodococcus sp. EPR-134 | reverse complement strand
TGAAGCAGCTGCGCACAGTCCTCTCCGATCGCAGCCCTGTTCCCGGTCGGCAGTATCCGGATTCAGTCGCGTACGTTGTTCACACGTCCGGGTCGACCGGTGAACCGAAAGGCGTTGCAGTCACACACCGAGGACTGGGCCTGCTGACCGACGATGCTGTCCGCAAGTACGGCGTGACTTCGGACTCGGTTGTGCTGCACGGTTACAAACCGACGTTCGATGCAGCAATCCTCGAGATGATGTTGGCGATCGGCGCCGGGGCTACCTTGGCGGTCGCTCCTCGGGAGGCTTTCGGCGGAAGGGCACTCGAAGAATTCGTCGCAGAACGCGGCGTCACTCACATGTTGTCCACTCCAGCCGTACTCGACACGATGGCTCCAGAGCGGTTCGATTCGCTCGAGGTGGTGGCAGTCGGTGGCGATGTGCTCTCACCTTCCACCGCGCGTGCGTGGAGTCGCCGCGCGCGAATGCTCAATGCGTACGGACCGACGGAATGCACGGTGGTCACCACTGTCGCCGAGGTGGATCATCGGGTCACCATCGGAGTCCCGCTCGCCGGAATCGGTGCAGAGGTGCTCGATACGCGACTGCGTCCGGTGCCGTGGGCCGGGATCGGTGAGTTGTACGTCAGCGGGCCCGGGCTTGCGATGGGCTATGCCGGAGATCCTGCCGGCACCGCCACGTCGTTCATCGCAGCACCCGGTGGGCACCGCCGTTATCGGACCGGTGATCTGGTTCATCGCCGCACGGATGACACGCTCGGATTCGTCGGACGCTCCGACCGTCAGATGAGCGTGCGAGGAATCCGCGTCGAGCCCGCCGAAATCGAATCAGCTCTGCGTCGGTGCACGGGCGTCGAGGCTGCGGCGGTTGTCCTCGTCGACGACATTGCGGTTGCATGTGCGGTCGGCGACGGTGTGGAGGCGGATCAGCTGACAATCGAGTTGGCCGCGATGTTGCCTGCGTATCTGATGCCCGGCCGCGTGGTCGTATTGGAGTCGATCCCGCTCACGACGAACGGAAAACTGGACGCAGATGCGTTGCGGCGCCATGTGTTCGAGAGCCAGGCGCCCGATGCAGCAGTGACGGTTTCGGAGGAACTCGTCACCGCTGTCATGTCGGAACACGTGTCCGGAAGTTTCGGCGCTCTGCACAACCTGTTCGAATCAGGTGGTGATTCGTTGGCCGCGGCAGCGGTGGCAGGTCGACTCGCCTCGATCTTCGCGCGAGATGTGCCTGTTCGCGCCGTCTTCGACAATCCGTCGCCGCGAGCGATGTCTCAGTGGCTGTCGGCGAGCGCGTCCGATGGCAAACGCCGCGAACTGACTCGACGTGATCCCGGCAAGCCGGCCCCGCTGGCGCCCTCGCAACAACGACTCTGGCTGATCAATCAGCTTCAGCCGGAATCGACTGCGTACAACCTGACGTTTGCAGCGGTCCTGGCAGACGACATCGATCGTTCGGTCTTGAGCAGCGCCCTCGGCGACGTCGTCGATCACCATGCCGTATTGCGAACTGTCTGTGTTCCGGGCGAATTCGGTCCGCAACAACTTGAAATGGACTCTGTTGCATTCGATCTCACTGCGGTATACGTCGGCGATATCCGTGCGAGCGCTTCGGCATTCGCGACTGTGCCGTTCGATCTCGAACGAGATGTTCCGTTCCGTGTGCGTGTGTTCACCGAAAAGGCAGGAGTCGACTCTGCAGGACTGACGGTCCTGGTCATCGTTGTTCACCACATCGCGATCGACGGAGCGTCGATGGGCCCGATCCTGACCGATTTCGTGGCAGCCTTCGAGGCCAGGTCGGCAGGTCTTCCCTGGGATCGCTCGTCGGGGGAGATCAGCTACGGCGACTACAGTTTCTGGGCGAGAGAGAGCTTGGGTGACCCCGAGGATTCTCTCAGCATGGCTCACCGGCAACTCGACTATTGGTCGGACGCACTTTGTGGCGTCGAGGATGTGTTGGCTCTACCCGTCGACAACCCCCGGAGTCCCGTGTCTTCACGATCCGAGGAGATGGTGGCGGAAGTCCTCGACGGCGCCACCTACGACGCGTTGTCGGCGTTGGCTCGTTCGCATGGTGTCACGGTATTCATGGTCGTCCACAGCGTGATTGCCGTGCTGCTCGCTCGCGAGTGCGTCACGGACGACGTCGTGGTGGGAGCAGCTGTGAGTCTGCGGAACGATCCGGCGCTGCTGAGCGTCGCCGGAATGATGGTGGGTACTGTCGCATTGCGCACGAGAATCAACTCCACCGATCGTTTCGCTGCTGTTCTGGACGAGGTTCGCCGCGTCGATCTGGAAGCAATGGCGAACGCGGACGTCTCGTTCGACGACGTCGTTGCGAAGGTTGATCCGCCGCGCAGGATGAACGAGCATCCGCTGTTCACGGTCATGCTGGCGTACCGGCGAGCGCTGGAGTTGCCGCAGATCGACGGCATTACCGTCTTCGACATCGACAATGCAGGGGCGTCGACCGGTTACGACTTGACGTGGGACCTGGTCGACACCGGTGACAGTCTGACTATTCGATTGCTGTATGCGACGGACAAGTTCCGCGAGTCGACCGCGGAACTGCTCATGCAGCGGGTGAGACGTATCGCCGAATCAGTGACCGTGGAACCCGAGATTGTGATCGGGGAGATCGAACTGCTGTCCGGACTCGAACGCTCGGCGCTGACTGCTGCGAATCCTCGCCACGTCGAACCTCTGACGATTGCCGACATTTTCGAACGCGCTCTGCGTCAGGCGCCCGACGGCGTAGCGCTGGAAGAGAACGGCAGACGCTGGACTTACCGCGACCTGTACGAGGAGTCGTCGCACTGGACACGCGAGTTGGTGGTCCGAGGAATCGGACCCGACGACGTGGTGGCCGTTGCGCTCGGGCGCGGGCATCTGTGGATCGTTGCGTTGTGGGCAGTAGCGCGTGCAGGCGCAGCGTGGCTGTCGCTCGATCCGGCGCTGCCGACAGCGCGCCGGCAGACGATGGTCGAGGAATGCGGTTCGGTTGTCGGTTTGACAGCTGGAGGTGCATCCGAGAGTTTGCCCGAGTGCGTCGAGTGGGTGGCGATGGACGAATCCCGCACTGCTGGTGGCGCTGCCGAGGTATCGGCAACGCCGGCTCACCCCGACAACCTCGCCTACGTCATCTACACGTCGGGTTCCACGGGAAGACCCAAGGGCGTGGAGGTTTCACATCGCGGAATCATGAACGTCTGCACCGCCCACGCCGAGATCGCCGAGCTCGAGCGTGGCCCCCGAGTCCTGCAATTGGCGTCGTCGACCTTCGACGCGTCGGTGATCGAGATCCTTCTCGCGGCTGCAGGGTGTGGAACGCTGATTCTGACTCCCGACTTCGTCTACGGGGGAGAAGAACTCACGAATCTGCTGATAGCCGCTGACGTAACACATCTGATCGTGACGCCGACGGTCCTGGCGACAGTCGATCCGGATGCAGTGCAACCGTTGATCGTCGAATCGATGGGGGAGCCGCTCTCTGCGCGCCTTGCGTCGGCGTGGTCACCCCGACATCGCATCGTCAACGGATACGGACCGACCGAATCAACGATCGCGGCATCGATTTCCGCACGGATCACTGACGCGGACGTCACTGTCGGCACTCCAGTCCCTGGTACGACAGCATTTGTTCTCGATCAGAGGCTCCGACCGGTTCCGGATGGCGTTGCGGGAGAACTGTTCCTCGCCGGTGAGAATGTGGCACGGGGGTACGTCGCTTCCCCGGCTCTGACGTCCGAGCGCTTTGTTGCCAATCCTCATTCGGTGGGGACCCTGATGTATCGCACGGGTGACCTCGTGCGTCGTAGGCGTCACGACCGAGCGCTCGAGTACCTGGGTCGCAACGACGCGCAGGTGAAGGTGCGGGGTGTCCGCGTGGAACCGGCGGAGGTCGACGCGGCTCTGTCAAGCCATGGAGCAGTGGCCTTCTCGGTAACCGTTGTCTGTGACGACGGGCACGGATCCGCTGAGCTCCGTTCGTATGTGACGTTGGCGGAAAACGGTTCGGCGACGGAATCGGAGCTTCGCGGGTTCGTCTCCGGCCTGCTGCCGAAGCACCTGCTGCCTTCGTCGGTGACGATAGTGGGCGAGGTACCGTTGCTCGCTTCGGGGAAGATAGACGCAGCGGCACTTCCTGCTCCTTCACCGCAGCCAGGGTCGAGTGTGGATCGACCCATCTCGGATACCGAACGTCACGTGGCACAGGCATTCGAGGGCGTGACCGGCGCGATATCGGTCGGCCGCTACGACGACTTCTTCGAGCTCGGCGGGACATCGATGGGTGCAGTTCGAGTGGCTACGCGCTTGCGTGAGAGCCTGAACAGGGAATTCCCGGTTCAATGGATTTTCACCGACCGAACTGTGGCGGAGCTTGCCTCTCGGATGGATCTCGTTCATGCCGATGTCTTCGAGGGTGATTCGCTTCGTTCGGATCCGCTGGACACGGTCGTCATGCTCGGAGGCGACCCCGATGACCAACGGCCGCCGTTGTTCTGTGTGCATCCGGTCAGCGGAATTGCCTGGTGCTACGCCGGACTCGTCGGTCAGCTGCGGGGTCGACGGGTGTACGGCATCCAGGCAACGGGAGCAGGTGAATTGCCAGGTACGGTGGCGGAGTTGGCGTCGGGGTACGTCGATGCCGTACGGACGGTGCAGCCGTCGGGTGAATACCATCTACTCGGTTGGTCTGCCGGCGGAACGATCGCGCTCGAGATGGCGAGCCAGCTCGAAGAGGCCGGCGATCTGGTCGGTTCGGTTGTCATGCTCGACGCGCTGTTACCGGAGATGATGCCATCGGTACAAGCGGCTCCGAAACCTTCCGAACTATTCGCGCAGATCGGGCTATCCGAGGTTGAAACTGAAACTGCAGCACTGACTTTCACAGACGTTGCGACAGAGATCCGAAGGCAGACCGGTATGGATTTCCTTTCCGACACGGTACTCGAATCCGTAGTGGGTCGGGTGGAAAAACTGTCGCGAATCGTTCGGGACCACACGCCGAGGCACTATTTCGGGTCAGTGGAACTGTTTGTGGCGCAGCATGATCTGCCTGAACATCGTCACCTGGTCGAAAGGTGGTCCGAACTGGTGGGGCCGTTGCGGGCGTACCTGGTCGACTGCTCCCACTCGGAAATGTCGAGCACTGAGGTGTTGGCGGAGGTCGCCCAAGTTCTCGTCGGCTATCTCGAAGGTGTCGATTCGGATTCGAAGGATCGCAATCATACTGGGGTGCAGTAGATCTAACGGGCCGGGACTTTGGTCCGGAATTGTCACTCCCGTGGTCCCCTTGCTTCAGTTCCGCAAGTGGAATCGGTATCATTTCCCTTGTGGCAGTAAGCCATTCAGAAACTATCTCCGGAGGATCGTATGTTGGGTTCCCTTTTTTCCATCAGCTCTGAAATCGGTGTTCCGTCCGTCGACGCGCTCTTCGAGGCTGCTCGGACCATCATCGGCGCGCTCTTCGGCCTGAGCTGACACGTCGCAGCGACCTTCCCCCGCGGTGAAGAAAGTCCCTGTTCTCCGACAAGGAGGACAGGGACTTTCGTGCAGCCTGCCGGTGAGCGTTTGCGTGGCGGTGAGTGAGTGACCTACCGGCCGTTCTGTTGATACGCGATCGCTGTCAGCAATCCGACTTCGTCGTTCACGTCTGCGGTGCTGCTGAGCCCGATCTTGTGGGTCGACTGCCCGGGAGCTTTGGCCGGGACAAGAAGTTCGGATTCGGGGGCCTCGACAAAACGTAGTCCGAGGTCGACTCGGGCCTTGGTGGCCGCTGCGATGGCGGCGAATTGGCGAGCGCGAACGAAGGGCGTGTAGGTTCCGCGGCCTTCGACCCGAACATCGGTTCCGAGTTCGTCGATCAGACGTCGGGCTGCATCGAAGATCGGCCGCAGTGCCGCCTTCGGGCCGCTGTACTGCTGGTCGATGTATTGCTCGACGGTCGGCTCCACCCATCCGGACTGTTCGGCAGTCTCGAATGCAATTGCCCACTGCGAATTCTGCGGCACACCGTGCTCTGCTTTCAGCCACTTGCGCACTTCGTTCTGATCGAGCGGGTCGACCCCGGACGTCCGTACGGCCTCAACCCATTCTTCGAGGGTGCGCCCGGTACGGTCGCGCATGGACGAGGTGACTGCGGCCATCATGTCGGAGGGTTCCATGTGTCTGTTCTACCGGTTGTCACTGGTCTTCCGGTTGTCGCTGCTCTCTCGGTTCTCACGGTGCACGGGTAGCTCGCTCAGTCGATGCCGAGCATCGTCTTGAACGCGCGCACGCCGGTCACTTCGACGGGATACGGCGGTGCGACAAAATCTTCGCGGCTGAGGGTGAAGAGACGACGCACGGTCATGCGACCGTCGGCAGCCAACTCCTCTACTGTGCCGTCTGCGCGGTACCCGACTTTGGTGGACACCGTGATCGAGGCGGGGTTGTCCGTGAATGCCGATGACACCACGCTTCGTGCACCCAAAGAGTCGAATGCGAATGCGCAGATTGCCTGTCGGGCGAGAGTGCCGACACCCCGGCCTTGGAACCCGCGTCCGATCCACGAGCCGGTTTCACCGGTACGACTGGTAGGAAAGTCCGTCGCGGCGAACGCCTGGCAGCCGGCGATTTCTCCGTCGACGACAATGGCTGTTTCGAATTTCCAGTCGGTCATGGTCATCGCTCCGCGGACCGACCAGTGGTATTGGATGAATCTTCGCGACACTTCGTCGGGAGTGCCCACCGTCCAGGGGACGAGAAACGGCATCTGTTCGGCAGGGTGAATGCCGGCTCGGACCAGCGCAGTGAGTTCGGGGAAATGATCGTCGCGCACAGGGAGCAAGGTGATGGGCCCACACGTGATCGTGACTCCGTACGGAGGCCAGATCTCTCGCAGTGGGTCAACCATCGTCTTCAGACCTTCGTTTCGTGTGCGAATCGGGTCACAGTCTGGCATGCCAGGCACGTCCGAGTGAGCGACTTCTGGTCATCGGGATTCTTTTGCCCTCGCGGTACGGAGTCGTGACATTAGTGTGTGGACGGTGACTACAGACAAACCGGTACGTCTTCGTGAAGGTAGATCGCCTGACAGGCTTTCGCGTGGTGTGGTGGCCGGATACGCAGCGGGAAGTGTCGGTACGGGTGGATTCGGTGTTCTGCCAGGTCTGGTACTGGCGTACTACCTGACCGACACGCTCGGCGTTGCCGCGGCGCTCGCGTCGCTTGTGGTCATTGTCCCGAAAATCGCCGACGTCCTGATCGATCCGCTGATCGGGTCGATCAGCGACCGAAGCTCTCATCGAACTGGTACGCGAGTGCCACTCATGCTCGCAGGCGCTCTGGGACTGCCGTTGCTCTTCATTCTCACGTTCTCGGCCCCGGTGTCGGCCGGCCCCGGAGTCGGGGCGATGTGGGTGCTCGTCTTCTTCCTGCTCGCGGCGAGTGCCTACAGCCTCTTTCAGGTGCCGTACATCGCGTTGCCGACCGAGTTGACCGGCGATTACCACGAGCGCACCCGGTTGGTATCGGTTCGAATTGCGGTGTTGGCCCTGACAATTCTGGTCATCGGCGCCGGCGGACCCGAGCTCCGCGATGCTGCCGGAGGCGGAGCACGCGGTTATCTGGTCATGGCGATCGGGGTGTCGGCGCTGATGTGCGGGGCAATGATCTGGGCAGTTCGCGGAGCCGCGCGCCACACGGTGACTCACGCGGACGCGCCGGTCGGCTCGTTGCTCTCGCAGTACCGGGACGGGTTCGACGCGATACAACGTACCCGCGCGTTCCGATTGCTGGTCAGCGTCTTCGTGCTCCAAGCTCTTGCCACCGCCGTGATGTTGGCGGGTGCGCAATATCTGGCGACCTATGTGATGGGCAACGAAGGTGCGCTCACCGGTCTGTTCGTTGCACTCGTCGGACCAGCTCTCGTCGTCATGCCGCTGTGGTACCGGTTCTCGCATCGGTACGGAAAGCTTCGCGGTTACGTGGTGTCTTCGGTTCTGTTCGTCGTCGCCACGGCGTTGTTGACGCTTGCGGCTGTCGACGCGGGTTCGTGGATCTACGGTGCCGTCGCGCTTGCCGGCGTCGGCTACGCCGGCATGCAGGTGTTCCCGCTGGCGATGCTTCCGGACGTCATCGAGGACGACGCGCGAATCGGTGGGCGCCAACGCGGTGGTTCGCTCAGTGGTATCTGGACCGCCGCGGAAACCGCAGGCCTTGCCCTGGGACCCGCGGTGTTCTTGGGTGTACTCGCGGTGACCGGCTTCGTTTCGAAAACTGCGGGCGAGGCTGTCGTGCAACCGGAATCGGCGCTGACCGGAATTGCCCTCGGCTTCTCGGTCGTGCCGGCGATCCTGGTTGCGATCAGCCTGGTCGTATTGCGGAATTACCGCACCGAACAAGAATCCACTCACGAGAACGAAAGGTGAACGATGAGTTCCACTCGGGCCGAGGAACTTCAGGGCAAGATCGTCGAGAGCGCAAACCTCGAGAAGAGGGCGGCCGACATCTTGAGTCGGTTGCGTTCGCTTCGCGAGCAGGACGCTCCGACGCACGGAGGCCGGGTTCTGTCGTACGTGTACGACAGCGGCCTCGCAGCGCTCGACGAGTTGGCAGCGGACGCAGCTCGATTGGTTCAGCCGGTCAACGGTCTCGACCCGACGGTGTTCCCGTCCACCGCGGTGATGGAGCGTGAGTTGGTTGCGTTCGCACGCGAGTTCCTCCATGGAGCTTCAGACCCAGCCTCAGATACAGACGCCGGAGGCGTAGTCGTCGGCAATGTCACCAGCGGCGGAACGGAGAGTTGTGTGTTGGCCGTCAAGGCAGCTCGCGACTTCCGTGGGCTCCCGCCGGGTGAGGGTTCGCTGGTTCTTCCGACCACCGCGCATGCCGCTTTCCACAAGGCAGCTCACCTGCTCGGACTGGAACTGATCCTGGTACCAGTAGATCCCACGTCGGGGCGCGTCGGCGCACAAGATATTGCGACGGCAGTTCGGAAAGACACGGTCTTGATCGTCGTCTCCGCGCCCAGCTACCCGTTCGCGGCGCTCGACCCGATCGCCGATGTCGCGGAAGTTGCTCGTGCACATTCGATTCCACTGCATGTCGACGCCTGCATCGGTGGGCTTGCGTTGCCGTGGTGGGGTGATCTGCCACCCTGGGATTTCCGGGTGCCCGGGGTCACCAGCATGTCCGTCGACTTCCACAAGTACGGATACTCGCCCAAAGGCGTTTCGGTCCTGCTGCACCGAGGGCGAGATCTGCATCGCAAGCAGTATTTCGGACTCACGGACTGGCCGGGGTACCCGGTGGTCAATCCCACGCTTCTCGGTTCCAAATCCGTTGCTGCTCTTGCCGGTGCTTGGGCGATTTCGCAAGTCCTCGGGCAATCCGGGTACGCCGAATTGGTGTCCCGGGCGCAGCGGGCCACTCGTGCACTGATCGGCACGGTCGAGGCAATCGAGGGTCTTCGCGTCGTGGGCTCGCCGGTGGGACCACTGTTCGCGGTCGCTACCGACGATTCCGTGCCGCTCGAACGGCGAGTGGATCCGCATCGCTGGGTGAGCGCTGTCGGTGCTCGCGGCTTCGTCCTTCAAGGGCAGCCGGCGTCGACGCAACCTGACGGGACGACGTTGCCTCGAACAACCCACCTCACCGTCACCCCGGTGACGGAATCTGTGCTCGGCGAGTTGACCAGCGCACTCGTCCTCGGTGCCGACGACGTTCGCGGCTCGGCGGCAGCCGAGGCGCCGCCGGCCCTGGCAGAGTTGGCCGGAGCATTCGAACGTGGCGATGTCACCGTCGCCGATGTTCTTGCGTTGCCCAGTGACGCCGTCGCGGCAGCGTTGACGTCGGCGGGGCTGGATCCTCGGGGCTCGTCCGATTCTCCCTTGGACATGGCGGCCGTCCTCGCGGCAGTGGAATCGCTGCCACGTGAGGTCACGAAGAGACTGCTGGTGGAATTCCTCGCCGGAATGGTGGAGCCCTGAACTCGGCGATGAATACCGAAACCGCGATGAACACTGTCCAAAACTCGGACAAATGGCGCGAAAGATTCGCGAATCGGGCGTAAGTTTTCTGTCATCGGCTAACCATCTTTTGTCGGAGGGTTGATCAGTGACTGGTGCCGCGGCCAAGATTTTGACGGTGTTCGAGGAAGTGATCGGGGTTCCGCTTCCGGTTCGCGTGCGATGTTGGGACGGTTCGGAGGCAGGGCCACCGGACGCCGCTGCGCAGGTTCACTTCCGGAATCGGCGTGCCCTACGGCGGGTCCTCTACTCTCCCAACGAATTAGGGCTGGCGAGGGCGTACGTTTCCGGCGATCTGGACGTAGACGGCGATATCTTCGCGCTCCTCGACGTCCCGGAACTGGTCACGCGGCTCGGTGAGAATCGTTTGTCGACGTTGCCGCTGCGCTCGATTGTTCGCGCCGCCGGTACTTTCGCCGGCTTGGGAGCGGTGGGTCCACCACCATCACCCCCGGCGATCGAGATGCGTAGTAAGCGAGGCAAGCGGCACAGTAGATCACGCGATTCGGCGACTGTCTCCCATCACTACGACGTCGGGAATCGCTTCTACGAACTGTTCCTCGGGCCGAGCATGGTTTATTCGTGCGGATACTGGCCGGAAGGTGTCGAATCCCTCGAAGCTGCTCAGTACGCGAAGCTGGACTTGATTTGCCGCAAGCTCGATCTGAAGCCGGGAATGCGACTGCTCGACGTCGGCTGCGGTTGGGGATCGATGGCATTACACGCCGCCCAGAACTACGGCGTCGACGTCGTCGGAGTCTCGCTGAGCAACGAGCAGGTCGAATACGCCAAGGGGCGAGTTGCCGACGCGGGTTTGACCGATCGCATCGAGATTCGGGTGCAGGACTACCGCGACGTCGACGACGGCCCTTACGACGCGATTTCGAGCATCGGCATGTCCGAGCACGTGGGCCTGGTCAATTTGCCGGTGTACACGGCAAAACTCTACGACCTGCTCGTGCCGCGGGGTCGTCTGCTCAATCATGCCATCGCCGCGGTGAAGTCGTTGTCGGACAACGTCGATGACGGTCCCAGCTTCATCGACAGGTACATCTTCCCGGACGGTGAGATCCTTCCGTTGAGTAAAACCATTGATGCGCTGGAACTTTCGGGTTTCGAGACGCGTGACAGCGAAGCGTTGCGCGAGCATTACGCACTGACACTGCGCGCATGGGTGCAGAACCTCCGCGAGAACTGGGACGCATCGGTCTTACAGGTCGGTGCTCCCCGGGTGCGAACCTGGTTGCTGTATCTCGCTGCCAGTGCCCTGGGTTTCGAGGAGCCGCACAGGCTTACGATTCATCAGGTTCTGGCCGTGAAACCAGGGGATCGGGGGGCCAGCGGCATGGCCCGCTCGCGTGACAGTTGGTATCGATCGATTGAAGTCCCGCAGATCGAAACCGGTCCGCGCGTCGACTGAGGCCTATACGTTGGATTTCCATGAGCACCCGGAAGGTTGTCCTCGCGGCACTGAAGGTTTCGGCCGTTGCGGTATCGGCGCTGTTGCCGACCTCGCTGCTGTTCACACCGATGTCGAACGCCGAACCTGTGAACGATTTCTACGATGCGATTCCGGGCGACGTCGGTGATCCGGGTTCGGTGATTCGGACGGAACCGCTGGCTCTGGCCGGTGCCGTCGGCGGAGTGCCTGGTGTGGGGACCCGGATCCTGTATTCGAGTACCGACGCCCACGGATCCAAGGTTGCTGTGTCGGGCTCGTACCTGGAGCCGGCTGCCCCGTGGTCAGGAGCGGGCCCCCGCCCGACGGTGGTGATCGGTCCGGGTACGCAGGGCCAAGGTGATCAGTGCGCGCCGTCGAGGATGTTTCCCACTGCCGGTCAGCTCCGCCTGGCGGAACCCGGGAATCCGTCGAACTACGGTGCCGGTGTGGACAGTGTCGGTGTCAACTACGAGTCAGCTTTTGCTTTCGCTTTCCTCGCCCAGGGCGTTCGTGTATTCGTCACCGACTACATCGGACTCGGAACACCCGGCGTCCATACCTACGTCAATCGCGCCGAGGAAGCCCATGCGATGTTGGACGGTGCACGCGCTGCCCGAGCCCTCGCGCAGGCAGGAGAGGACGATCCGATAGCGCTGTGGGGCCATTCGCAGGGCGGCGGCGCCACTGCCGCTGCAACCGAACTGGCACCCGAATACGCGCCTGAGTTGAATCTGGTCGGGAGTTACGCGAGCGCGCCCCCGGCAGACCTGGCAAGCGTTCTGCGTCATATCGACGGTACCGGCCTGATGGCCGCGATCGGTTACACGATCAACGGCGTCCTCGACCGCTATCCCGCCGCCCGAGAGCCGATCGAATCTCGACTCAACGACTACGGCCGGTCCGTGCTCGCCGACGTCGCCGGGCAATGCCTCATCGATTCCCGAACCAAGTACGGGAAGCAGTCGACGGCGTCGTGGACCACAGACGGACGACCACTCGCCGACGTGGTGGAATCGGTACCGGAGATCCAACAGGTGATCGAGGAACAACGCATCGGGCGGCGAACCCCGGCCTCGCCGATTCTGGTCAACGGAGCGCTCAACGACGATTTCATCCCGTACGAGCAAACCCGGCGCCTGGTTCAGGACTGGTGCGCGCGCGGGGCCGAGGCGACGTTGTTCACCGACACCCTGCCTGCGGTGAATCCGGGGAGCGGCAACAACCACCTCGCGCCGGCCGTAGCGGATTTCGGCGTCGGATTGCAGTACGTGCTGGACAGATTCAACGGCAAGCCGATAGTCGGTGCGTGCAACGCCTGAGTCGCCGTGTCACGTAACCACCGTCTCACTTCGAACAGTGGTTGACTGAGCCCGTGAACGATCGACCGCACGACCTTCCGATCAACCCGGTTCCACGGAGCGCCCTGGGTGCCGGGCCGGCGCTGAGAGTGTCGACGGGTCTGCTGCTCGGTGTGGCCGCCGGTGTCGTCACGGCGTTGGTCGGCTATCCCCGATTCGCGTTTCTGATCGGCTGGGATGTGGCGGCGATGGTGTTCACGGTGTGGACGTGGATTCTGGTCTGGCCCTTCGATGCGACGCTCACCGCAAGCCACGCAACGCGCGAAGAGCCGGCCCGAAACGTCGCGCACCTGCTGATTCTCGGTGCCGCCGTCGCGAGCCTGGTCGGTATCGCGTTCCTGCTCCTGGCGGCACCCGACGGACATCACTACCAAGTAGTGGCGGCATCGGTTGCAGTCGGCAGCGTCGTGATCTCGTGGCTGGCGGTCCATACGCTCTTCGCCCTCGGATATGCACGGCTGTACTACTCCGGCCCCGACGGCGGAATCGATTTCAATCAGGAAGAACCGCCGAGGTACAGCGATTTCGCCTACGTGGCGTACACGGTCGGGATGAGCTTCGCGATTTCCGACACCAACTTGAAGTCGTCGGACATGCGCGCGATGGCACTCGGCCACGCATTGCTGTCGTACCTGTTCGGTTCGGTGATCGTGGCGTCCGTCGTCAACTTGATTGCGGGCCTGTGATCTCTCGAGCCGTGTGACCGATCAAGCCGCTGCACGCCCGATGCTCGAGAGGAAGCCGGCGGCTCCGAAGAACAGACCGGCGAACACTCGATTGGTGGTTCGCTGCTGTTTGGGGGAGCGCATCAAGGTGAGCACCCGGGCGGCCAGGCCGGTGTATCCGGTCATCACGATCACGTCGACTGCGCACATCGTGGCGGCGATGATCAGATACTGCGGCAGCAGCGGCGCCGACGGGTCCAGGAACTGCGGGAGCACTGCGAGCATGAAAACGACGGCCTTCGGATTGCTCGCGTTCACGAGAAATCCGCGAAGCATCATCATCGGACCGGAGCTGCTCGCGGCTGCCTCGTCGGTCTCCACCTCGGTGGGCGCCGATCGCCACTGCCTGATCCCCAGGTAGACCAGGTATGCGACACCGAACCACTTGATCAAGGAAAAGGCCACGGTCGAACTGGCGAGAATTGCACCGACCCCCGCCGCGACAATTCCGATCTGCAGCAACAATCCCAACTGGAGCCCGAAGATGTTCCAGTATCCGCGTCGCAAGCCGTAGGCAAGTCCCGACGACATCGACGCAATGGCGCCGGCCCCCGGCGACAGGCTGATCACCCAACTTGCTCCGAAGAACGCCAACCAGACGTGCCAACTCATGTCGAAAGTCCTTTGATCGGGAAATACTCCCGACAACGAGCACGCACGGGATCAGAAAAGTGTAGACGGACAGTCCTGCTCACTGCTCGCGACAGTGCAATGATCGGGGGATGACGTCGTATCCCGTACTCGACCTGACACCCGACGAATTGCTGACCACAACGCGGACCGTTCGAAAGCGTCTGGATCTGACCCGTCCCGTGCCGTTGGACCTGGTGAAGGAATGCCTCCAGATCGCCCTGCAAGCGCCCTCCGGTTCGAATCGCCAGGGCTGGCAGTGGATGGTGGTGACCGATCCGGCACTGCGTGCAGCAGTCGGGCAGATCTACAAGGAAGTCACCGACGAGTACCTTGCCTCTCACGGTTCGGCGGCAAAACTCTTCGCCGATGATCCCGATCGCGCGCCGATTCAACAACGCGTGGGCACCAGCGTCGCGTGGCTCGGTGAGCACATGGGTGAGGTGCCGGTCCTTCTCATTCCGTGTATCAAGGCGGGCAAGACGCTGCCGGAGGGGAACCAAGCCGGCCTGTGGGGTTCGCTACTCCCGGCTGCGTGGAGTTACGCGCTGGCCGCGCGGGCACGTGGGCTCGGTACGGCGTGGACGACATTGCATTTGCAGCGTGAAGCGGAAGTTGCCGAGCTGCTGGGCATTCCGGCCGGATTCCATCAGGCTGCGCTCATCCCGACGGCGTACTTCACCGGCGAGACGTTCAAACCCGCCGCCCGTGAACCGGTCGACAACGTGCTGCACGTGGACCGATGGTGAGCCTGATCTACTCGGCGATCTGCTCGATCGACGGGTATGTGGCCGATGAGCAGGGGAACTTCGACTGGGCGGTTCCCGACGCGCAGGTCCACGCGTTCGTCAACGAGCTCGAGAGGGGAGTCGGCACGTACCTGCTCGGGCGCCGGATGTACGAGACGATGATTCCCTGGGAAACAATGGCGTCCGAGGATCTCGAGCGTTCTTCGGTGGCAGGAGGACCTTCGGCTCCGGACGAGTTTGCCGGTATCGAGGCGGCGACCGCCGAGTTCGCTCAGATCTGGCGTGGAATCGACAAGATCGTGTACTCCACGACGCTGAACGAGGTGTCGACCGCACGTACCAGGATTGTCCCGAGCTTCGATGAAGACTTCATCCGTTTGCTCGAGAGTGAAGCGGTACAAGATATCTCGATCGGTGGACCGACGGTTGCGGTTAGTGCTTTCGCGGCGGGTTTGGTCGATGAAGTCAGACTGTTCCTGTGTCCGGTCAATATCGGTGGCGGATTGCGAGCTCTCCCGGAAAGCCGGCTTGATCTGCAACTGCTCGAGGAGAAAACCTTCGACGGCGGCGTCATCTATCTGCGATACGCCGTTCGCTAAGCAATCACCATCACTGCCGTGACGACGCCGAGTAGAGCGATGTAGGCGGCGGCATGGACTCGGTCCGGTAGGGCACCGACGATTCGTCGGCTCAGCGCGATCGCCGGTAGGGAACCGGCGAGTAGTGCACAGACGGCCAGAAGGTCGACAGCGCCGACTCTGCCCGCCGACAGATCCGAGGCTGAACTGTGCCCTGATGAGACCGCATACACCGCAGTCGCGACGACGGCGACAGGCAAGCTCAACGGGTTGGCGCTCGCGGCGGCGTCGGCCATCGGAACTCCGCGGCGTCGCATCATCGGAACCGTCATGACGCTCCCGCCGACTCCGAGGAAACTTGCGACGGCACCGATGCCAATCCCGACAGCGCGGACGCCGTGACGGTCAAGATGTTCGCGAGGTTCAGATGGTGTCAGAAACCCTTGTCGCAGAAGACTGTCCAGGATTGTCACCAGCAGGTAGAGCACAAACAGAATCCGGACGACGCCGTCGTCTACGTGGCCCGCCGCAACCGCTCCGAGCCCGGCTCCGAGTGCGACGGGGCCGATCAGAGGTCTGATGTACTCCGTCCGAAGCCGTCCTGACTTCCTGAATGCGACTGTGGCACCGAGTGAATTGACCACCATCACGGCCGCCGAGGATGCTACGGCGACATGCATCGGATCGATGACGTCCGGCCTCAGCGTCGATGCAGCGTAAACGACTGGGACAGTGACGAACCCGCCACCGAATCCGAACAGAACGGTGGTGACTCCGGTCAAGGCGCCGAAAGCGAGAAGGATGAGGGCGTAGTGAAGCACTTGATGAACGGTAGCGATTTCTCCGCTGGCGCACATTCGAAGGTTCGCCAGGTTCCATTGTCAATCAGACACGGACTCGGTAGGTTCCTCCGGTGCGCAACATCTCGATCAACGACGTCGATCACTCACCCCGCGGTGTTCTCGCACTCGGAACCGACTACCCACCCGGTCACGTGCTGGCCGCCCACGAACATCGACGAGCCCAGTTTCTCTTCGCTGTGAACGGTGCGATGAACGTCGAAACCGAAGACGGTGAGTGGACGGTTCTGCCGTCCAATGCGGTCATGATTCCCGCCGGTGTCGCTCATGCCGTGACAATGGACGGCGTCAGCACGCGAAGCCTCTACATCGAACCGTCCGCAGCGCCGTGGTTCCCGGTCAGGTGCCGAGTCGTCGCAGTATCGTCGCTCCTGCGTGAGTTACTTGTCGCTGCAGTCGACGTGGATGTCGAGCTGAATGTGGAGGACGACTTCCCCGCACACGGACGCAGCGCCGCGGTATTTCAGCTGATCCTGCACGAACTTCGCGATCTTGCGCCCCTACCTGTGGAACTCCCGCTGCCTCGGCACCCGGGATTGCGGGCGTTGTGCGCGCAGTATCTCGCAGCCCCGTCGATCCATGACTCGCCCACGCGGTGGGCTGACCGACTCCACGTCAGTGAACGGACACTGCACCGCTTGCTGATCTCGGAAACGGGGATGAGCGCGTCGTCGTGGATGCAGCGTGCCTGCATTCTTCACGCGCTTCCGAAACTTTCTGCCGGGGCCAGTGTGACGGCCGTTGCGTCTGAGCTCGGATACTCGACGCCGGCTGCCTTCGCGGCGATGTGCACCCGAGTCTCGGGTTCACCGCCCAGTAGCTATCGGGCGCGCGTCACGACACAGACACAGGGATGATGTCGGCGACGACGTCGTGGATGAGACCGTCACGGACTTCGAAGGTTTCACGAATCTCCACGGTCATGAGGCGAGTGCCGCCGATTCCCGCGTCCAGCAGGTAGGTGGTCGAGACGATGTCCCCGGCCTCCGACATCTCGAGGTCTCGGACGCCCTGGATAACGCGGTATTGGATGCCGTTTTCGAGGTCGGCGGACATCTGTGGTCCGGAGAACCCCGTCTTGAGTCCGGCTTCGACGCGGGTCGCATCCGGGGCGAAATGAACATCGGAGACGTCATGGGAGACGAGGGCGTCGATGTAGGCGCGTGCTTGCGCCTCGCGGGGTGAATCGGCCGGGTTCGGGGCTGCCGTCGCAGCGCCTCCGGCAACCAGGATCAGGACAGCGGTGGCAGCGGCAGTTCCGGCGATATTTCGCAGTGTTCGCATGGGACATCCTAACGACGAGGAGTGGAGGAAATTCGGAAAACGGCCCTCATCGAGTAGCCGTACAGCTGCGGGGAGGATCGACGAGCGAGCAGAAAGCCGGGGCCATGACGGGCACGTAGTCGGCCCCGACGCCGTTCTCGTGAATGATCCGGCGGTAGGCGTCGACGCCGTCGGTCGGGATTCGGGCCGCAGTGGGATCGCCGAGAACATCGACCGTGTAGAGGCCGAATCGAGGTCGGTACGAACCCCATTCGTAGTTGTCGGTGATGGACCAGTAGTTGTAGCCGATCACGTCGGCACCGTCTTCTCGGGCGCGTTCCATCCAATAGATGTGATCGCGTAAGTGATTCGCGCGTGTGTATCCGTCGGCACGCGGCGTTCCGTTGTCGGTGGGCATGCCGTTCTCGACGATGTAGAGGGGGAGTTCCGAGTACTTGCCCGAGTACCGCATCAATGCGTCGTACAGGCCTTCGGGCTGCGGCGTGACGTTGTAGAACTCGTCGAGTGCGGCGTACGCGGCAGTCGGATTGTTCAGGGCCACACCGTAGTAGTAGTCGATGCCGAGAAAGTCGAGCTTGTCGCGCACTCGATCCGTGAATACCGAATCGATCGCCTCGGACACGCCGGGAATGAAGGAGAAATTACTGCTTACGCGGGCACCGGGATCGAGAACATGGATGCGGTCGTAGATCGCCCGGTGGACTCGGACCAATGAGTCGAACATCGACGGCGCCTGGGTGAGTGCGATTCCGCCGTAGGTCAATTCGCGCTGAACGTACACAGTCGGCTCGTTGATCGTGATCCAGAGCGCCCCGATTCCGGAGTACCGCTCGACTACCTTCTCTGCGTTGACCAGCCAATCGGCTTCCGTCTTCGGATTTGTCCAGCCGCCTTGATCGACAACCCATCCCGGATACACCCAGTGGTCGAGTGTGATCATCGGAGTCATGCCCCGCGCGCGGATGTGAGCTACCACGTCGTCGTAGTAGGCGAATTCGGTCTCGTTCCAGCTCCCGGCGGCGGGCTGAACTCGCGCCCACTCGACGCCGAATCGGAAAACCTTCGATCCCAGATCGGCCGCCCGGTCGATGTCCTCGGCGTAGCGATGACGGAAGTCGACCGAGTCACCGATCTTGTCGTGGGTTCGTCCGGAATCGGAGTATCGAGACCAGTTGCTGTCCGGCGACGAACCTTCCGATTGGAACCCGGAGGTGGCAACGCCCCAGAGGAAGTCATCCGGTACCTCAGCCGAGGCGTGAGCGGGAAGGGCCAGCACCCCGAACAGGCACGTCAGTGCCATCAGCGCAGGCGCGATAGACCGTGACAGGGCTCCCATGCCTGGGAGACTAAGTCATACAAGTGTCCAGTCGCAGGCGTTTCGTCCGATCCGCCCGCGACTGGACCGTGTCACTCAGTGACCCAGCCGCTCAGAAATTCCGCTCAGAAAACCATGGTCATCGATCCCGGATTCCACGTCCCGGAGCGCTGAACGGTCGCTTCGTCGACCTGGGCAGGTACTGCACTCGGATCGATCGGTGTGTACTTCTCGATCGAACCCCAGTCGCGAGCCCAGTCGTTGTCGAGATACGACGGAATGGTCTGAGCGGTCAGGAGCAGATCGATCCACCCCAACGGTCCACCGCCGTAGTGGTCCTGCCAGGCACTGGTCACGAGCGCGCCGGAATGGTCGGGAAGGATCCGATACTCGGGGACCTCGGCGACACCGACCCGATGATCGAAGGGGCGTTGGCATGGGAATGCCAGTCCGACAGCCCAATCCAGCATGACGGGCGCCTGTGAACCGACGACGTCGTTGAGCTTCTGGGTCTTCGGAACCCGCGGCGGGGTGACGGCCACCCATTGGTCGGGCTTGCTGTCGTAGTCGCTGACGACCAGTCGAATGCTGTTGGCTTCGACGGGAATCTGATCCAACGGCACACGCAGGTTCCGCCATGACGGCGCCGGGCCGATGTCGAGGGGCGCGATCTTTCCGAGTGTTTCGACAGCGTCTGTTTCGGCATCGTCGACGCCACGCGCTGTGCCGTACTCGACCTCGACGTTCTGGCCGTAGGTGACGATTCCGTCCTTGTCGACGGACCGAACACGACCAGCCGCGGCAATCGAGATGATGTCGCCACGTGTGGCGTTCTCGCCCACGTCGGGGAGTTGGTACCAGTCACTGGTCAGAGTGCCGGGGGAGGGCTGACCGTAACTACCCATGACGGGTGTTGTCGCCGGGTCGAGACCGAACGGCAACGCGACCGAACTGCCGTTGACTCCGGTCTGTCCGGCGCCACCGCCGGTTCCGGCCGAGTTGCCGGCGGTGTCCTCGGAGGTGTCGACGGTGTTCGCGCCGCCGGTAGCCGTGGCTTCCTTGTCTGCTCGAAGGTCGGAGGCGACGCCATTCGGATCGAATCCCGTAGCCCCACCGGCGGACAGTCCTGTGGCGACGCTGCCCGAGAGGGGCGTCAGCATCGAGGCGTTCGGATCGGTCTCGAGCAGAACGTCGTTGGCGAGTCCGCAGTGTTGGCCGAGAACGGCGTCGACGTTTGCACGGCCCACCGAATAGGCCGGGTACTGGGTGACCGCGCCCTTGGCCATGGACAGCACCTCAAAGAGGACCATGGCACCTGCGGCAACCGTCAGTGGCGAGATGGCAAGCAGTCGAGCGTGCTTCGCGGACGGTTCCTTCCCCGCGGTGTACGGCTCACGGAAGAAGTACCACGCGGCGACGCCGAGCATCAGCACCGTCAGCCCGAGGAGGACGGTGCTCGCGCCGAGTCCGCTGATGGACACAGGCTTGTCCCACCACGGAACGCTGTAGCTGGACACGTAGTAGTAGCTGTTGCTGCCGGTGAATGCCACCGCGAGGAGGAACAGGACGGCCGCCGCGAAGAGGGCCCGATTGCGCGGCGAGCGCAGGAGTTTTGTTCCCACGGCGACGGCCGTCATCATCGCCAGAACGGCGGTGAGTCCGGCAAAGATTCCGAAGTGGTGCGTCCACTTGGTCGGCGAGAACATCAGCAGTGGCAGTGCGCCGATCGTCAGCCCCACGACGCGGCGTGACGGGCCGGCGGCCAAACCGGGAATCCGGCCCCCCTTGCGCAGCATCATCGCGGTGCAGACGCCAAGGCACAGAACCATGACGAACACACCGAATCTGCGAGTCAGGGAACCGTCGACGGAGATGTTGAAGAGGTACTGATAGCGGAGGTACTCGTCGAACCAGGGCTGATTCGGTGAGATCGAGTGGACGCGTTGCATCTCGATGACGGCGGCCAGACTTTGATCGCCGAACGCGGGGATGAGAATCGAGAGTCCGGCAGCTAGCAGTGGCCCGACAGCCGCGACGTAACCGGTGGTGCGCGCACGTTCGATGATGATGCGCATGATCGGGCGTATTCCGGCGATGAGTGCGGCAAAGCAGATGAGGCCGGAAGGGCCGGCAGTCAAGGTGAATCCGGCGATCAGGATCGCGACTGCGACCGGCAGAAGTCGTCTCGTCGCGACGGCGCGTTCGATCGAGCACCAGGTCAGCAGCACGCCGAGGGCAACGATCGGTTCGGGGCGCAGTCCGTTGTTGAACGGAAGCCAGAAAGCGAGGAAGACAAGCGCGCCGGTCCAGAGGGCGAGTCGATTTCCGCGAATGGCGGCGCCCAGCCGAGGCGCAACCTCCCGGCTGATGACGAGCCAGGTGATGATGCCTGCCAACAGAGCAGGCAGACGGACCCAGGGGCTTGCGGTGCTGACGTGGGCCAGGAGTCCGAGGATGTTGTAATACGGCGTTCCGAACGGGGTTTCGGGGACCGCGAACCACCGGAAGTAGTTGGACATGTAGCCCGATTGCTCGGAGGCTCTTGCCATCGTGAACTGGTAGCCGTCGTCGGTGGTGGTAGCGCCGATGAAGTGCCACAGCACCAGCGTTCCGACGACGACGCCGTCGAGGACGGTGAACTTCCACCATCGGGCGGGCAGAAATTTGCGTGTGCCCCGGCCGTCGCGGTTGTCGAGGCGGTGCAGCGCGAAGAGGGACACGACAGCCGTGAGTGCCCCGAGAATCATGGCGAGAGTCTTGATCACCGACGGGCTCGACGTGAAGCGAGAGTCCGCCTCGATCGAGACGTTCAAACCGGCTGCCGCCGAATCGAGGTCGCTGAAGACGCCGACTACCTGTGGCCGGCTGTCGCCCTCGATGACGCGCGGTTCGGAACCGGTGGCACTGAAGGTGGTTCGGGTCGGCTCGGCGGCGAGCGTGAGTGCGCATCCACTCGGCAGATCAGCGACGGGTGTCGAGAGCAACACTCGATCGCGTAGGACAACGTCGACCCGAGCGGGAGCGTCGGAGGATTCGGGGGAGACAGTGGCAACAAATCCGTAGCGGCGCGCATCGGCGGCACCCGGGGGAGCAGTCGAGACGAGCGTTCCGCCGGTGGCGGCCAACTCACTGATCGACGCGCACGGAATCGATGCCTCCATGCGCAACGGTGTGTACGAGACCAATGGCGCCTCGACGCTTGTCGTCGACCCGGCCTGCGGCCAGTTGACGGCGGCGGTGTCCTGCTCGATCGGCAGGAACGGCACTGATCCGCACAAAACTATGCCGAGGATCGATGCGACAATCGCAACGATCCGTGCTCGGTTCGGTCCGCTGGATCGCTGAGGGGTCGGCAAGGCCGGAGGTGCGGTCGTGGCCACGTCACTGTCTGTCACGACTTTGGACCCTAGCTGTGCGTGACGTGTTTGTTATAAAAGCGCGAGTAATGGGATGGTCGTGTTCCCGGTGTCATTCCTCGGGGTGGGGTTGTCGGCGATCGAGGCGGGGGGTGCTGTGCGCGAATTTCACGAGTCCATTCCCCTGAGCCCACTACTGCGGCGGTCGGCGGTCGCATTGTGCGTCGTCCTCGGAATTGTCCTGGTAATTGTCTGCGGGTTCGCGGCAATCGTGGATCGCGACTCGGCGGGCTACGTCGGCGCCGTGTTGTCCGCGGTCCTGTCCTTCGGGTTGGCCGCGTACATGTGGAAGGTGCGCGTGATCATCACCACAGACGTCGAACGAGTGTCGATCGCGCTGTCTCCGGGGCTGCGTCAGGTATTTCGGTGGGACGAAGTTGTGTCTGCCACTGCAGTACATATCGGGATGGGCTCCGGAATCGGTTATCGAATGACCGGCCCAGGTATGCGGGTAATTCTCGCATCTCCCGGCGACGGGGTCCGCTTTCGTCTGCATGACGGCCGTGAAATGTCGGTGGCAACACCTCGAAGGGACGAGCTGATCGAACTCGCCCGGCGGCGGGCGCCGGACCTGCAGTGAGCGTTGCAGGTGGACCGGTGAAAAACGGGGTGCGCCTATCCTGGATAATTGACATCAGTTCTGTGTTTCAGGCGCGCTGTTCAGGGCCTGTGATGCCGGACCGGTTTGCTGCCGCTTGCACAGGCACCCCGTTTGCGTACGAGAGGAACTCTCATGCTTGCCCGCACCGACCTGCGTGGTCGTACCCCATCCACGGCCGAACTTCGCGCCGCGCTTCCCCGAGGTGGAGTGGATGTGGACGCGGTACTGCATCAGGTTCGCCCGATGGTCGAAGCCGTCCGTGATCGCGGGGCAGAAGCCGCCCTCGAATTCGGCGAGAAGTTCGACGGCGTTCGTCCGGCTTCGGTTCGTGTACCAGCAGCCGAGCTCGAGCGCGCACTTCGTGAACTCGACCCCGCAGTCAAGGAAGCCCTCGAGGTTGCGATCGAGCGCACCCGTAAGGTGCACGCCGATCAGCGTCGCAAGGACACCGTCACCGAGGTCGTTCCGGGTGGCACGGTCACCGAGCGTTGGGTTCCGGTCGAGCGCGTCGGGCTGTACGTGCCCGGCGGCAATGCCGTGTACCCGTCCAGCGTTGTCATGAACGTCGTGCCGGCTCAGACGGCCGGCGTCGGATCGCTTGTTGTCGCCTCGCCGCCCCAAGCCGACTTCGGCGGATTGCCGCACCCGACCATTCTTGCCGCCGCAGCCATGCTCGGCGTCGATGAGGTGTGGGCCGTCGGCGGCGGGCAGGGCGTCGCCCTCCTTACCTACGGCGGAACCGACACCGATGGAACCGAGCTTG
>NZ_LVCT01000285.1:0-1287 GCF_001647205.1 Rhodococcus sp. EPR-134 | reverse complement strand
CGAGATCGCGATCCTCGCCGACCACACCGCTGACCCGGTCCACGTTGCCGCCGACCTCATCAGTCAGGCCGAGCACGACGTGATGGCCGCCAGCGTTCTTGTCACGACCAGCGTCGAATTGGCCGACGCGGTCGACAAGGCTCTGGCTGCGCAGCTCGAGATCACCAAGCATCGCGAGCGCGTCACCACGGCACTGACCGGCAGCCAGTCGGGCACGGTGCTCGTTTCTGATGTTTCCGCTGGTCTGCGCGTCGTCAATGCGTATGCGGCAGAGCACCTCGAGATCCAGACCGAGGATGCAACCGGGGTGGCAGCTCAGGTCACCAGCGCTGGTGCCGTGTTCGTCGGCCCGTGGGCGCCGGTCAGTCTCGGCGACTACTGCGCCGGCTCCAACCACGTTCTGCCGACGGCCGGGTGTGCACGCCACTCCTCCGGTCTGAGTGTGCAGACGTTCCTTCGTGGAATCCACGTGATCGACTACTCCGAGTCTGCACTGAAAGACGTTGCCGGACATGTCATCACGCTGGCCAATGCGGAGGATCTGCCGGCTCACGGCGAGGCTGTGCGTCTGCGATTCGAGGCTCTGCGATGAGTAGTGCTCCTGGAGAGTCGATTTCGGTCGACGCCCTGCCGATTCGCGAGAACCTGCGTGGAAAGTCGGCGTACGGCGCACCGCAGTTGACGGTTCCGGTTCAGCTCAACACGAACGAGAACCCGCATCCGCCGACCCAGGCGCTCATCGACGATGTGGCCGAATCCGTGCGCGAAGCCGCGAAGGAACTGCACCGCTACCCCGACCGTGACGCTGTGGCGTTGCGGACGGATCTGGCGGCGTACCTGGCGAAGCAGACAGGTGTACCGGTCACCGTCGACAATCTGTGGGCGGCAAACGGATCGAACGAGATTCTGCAGCAACTTCTTCAGGCGTTCGCAGGTCCGGGACGTAGCGCGATGGGTTTTGTGCCTTCGTACTCGATGCACCCGATCATCGCCGACGGTACCGATACCGAGTGGGTCGAGGTCTTCCGTCGGGACGACTTCGCACTCGACGTGGATGCTGCCGTCACCGTGATTGCGGAACGTCGACCCGACGTCGTGTTCGTGACCAGCCCCAACAACCCGACCGGACACAGCGTCGGCATTGCGGAACTGCGACGCATCCTCGACGTGGCGCCGGGCATCGTGATCGTCGACGAGGCGTACGCGGAGTTCTCCGCTGCCCCCAGCGCGATGACGCTGATCGACGAGTTCCCGGCCAAGCTGGTTGTGACCCGCACCATGAGCAAG
>NZ_LVCT01000284.1:0-47838 GCF_001647205.1 Rhodococcus sp. EPR-134 | reverse complement strand
GTGGTCACGCAAGCGGCGGCACGTGCCGCCCTGCGTCACGCCGACGAGACCCTCGGCAGTGTGCACGCCTTGTCCGCCGAGCGCGATCGAGTGTCGAAGGCGCTGGCGGACAACGGTTTCCGAGTGATTCCCAGTGACGCGAACTTCATCTTGTTCGGTCAGTTCACCGACAGTGCACAGGCGTGGAAGGAATACCTCGACCGCGGGGTTCTCATCCGCGACATCGGCATCCCCGGATATCTGCGGGCCACCGTGGGACTCGAATCCGAGAACGACGCGTTCATCAAGGCCAGTGACGAAATCGCAGGCACCCAGCTGGTCGACACGAATTCAGGAGAGACGGCATGAGCGATCGCATCGCGCGGATCGAACGAACAACTCGGGAATCAAGCATCGTCGTCGAACTGAATCTGGACGGGACCGGCATCGTCGACGTCTCCACCGGCGTTCCGTTCTTCGACCACATGCTCAACGCGTTGGGTACTCACGCCAGCTTCGATCTCGACGTCAAGGCGAAGGGCGACGTCGAGATCGACGCCCACCACACCGTCGAGGACACCGCGATCGTCTTCGGCCAGGCGCTCGGCCAGGCACTCGGCGACAAGAAGGGCATCCGTCGTTTCGGCGACGCTTTCATCCCGATGGACGAAACGCTGGCGCACGCGTCGGTCGACGTCTCCGGTCGCCCGTACTGCGTGCACACCGGGGAGCCCGACTACATGGTGCATTCCGTCATCGGCGGGTACCCGGGCGTTCCGTATCACGCGGTGATCAACCGCCACGTGTTCGAGTCGATCGCATTGAATGCACGTATTGCACTGCACGTTCGGGTTCTGTACGGCCGCGATCAGCACCACATCACCGAGGCGGAGTACAAGGCCGTTGCGCGAGCTCTGCGTGAGGCGGTCGAGCCGGATCCGCGCGTGAGCGGCGTGCCGTCGACGAAGGGCACACTGTGAGCGTCCTCTTCACCTATCTGCTGTTCATCGGTGCGGGAATTGCCGTGGGTGGCGCCTACTCGATGTTCAAGGTCAACAAGCTTGCGTCGGGAATCCTTCTGGCGTTGGCGGTTCTGGCGGCGGTAGCGGGCGCACTGCGTCTGTGACGCGAAAAGTGACTGTGTCTGAGACGCAAGATCCTGTTCCATCACCGGGGTTGTTTCGCACTCCGGGTATGATCGGTGTCCTGATCATGGCGGCAACAGCTTTCGGTGGCTGGTCGTTGCTGTTGCCGGTGGTGCCGTTGCTGGTTGCGCAGTCCGGCGGATCGGATGCGCTAGCCGGATCGGTGACCGGTGTCTTCATGGCGGCCACGGTCTTGACGCAACTGCTCGTGCCTCGGTTGTTGCGGACGCAGGGCTACCGGCGCGTGCTGGCAGTCGGGTGTTTGCTCCTCGGCCCACCGTCGTTGGTGCTGTTGATCTCGGCCGACGCCGGCCCTGTCCTGGCGGTTTCCGCGGTGCGTGGCATCGGTTTCGGCATGCTGACGGTGGCCGGCAGTGCACTGGTGGCGGAGTTGGCGCCCAAACGAATTCTGGGCCGTGCCACCGGTGCCCAGGGAATCGCGATCGCAGCGTCACAAATGGCGGCGCTTCCGCTGGGGCTTGCGATCATGGAACGGTGGTCGGCGACACCGGTGTTCGTCCTCGGTGCGCTGATCCCGGCGCTCGCGCTGGTGGCCATTGCCGGGTTGCCGAAGATCTTCGCCCAGCCGACCGGGGAATCCGTTCGACTGAGTGTGTTCGCCGTCTTGGTTCCGGTGCTCGCTCTGGCGTGTGTGTCCGCCTCGTTCGGCGGATTGTCGTCTCTACTGCCGATCGCAATCTCGGAGCGTGCGGCAGTTGCTGGAGTGGTGTTGGCGACCGCCAGTGGGTCGATGTTGGTCGGCCGGTACTCGGCGGGCCTGATCGCCGATCGTCTCGGCAGTGGTCGGACACTCGCGCCGGCATTGGCGTCGTCGACCATCGGATTGGTGCTGCTCGCGATCAACGTCGACGGCGGGTCGACGCCGGTCTTGTTCTGCGCGGCGGTCCTTTTCGGGCTGGGGTTCGGGGCGGTGCAGAACGAATCCTTGGTCATGGCGTTTCAGGCTGCCGGCCCGAGGCAACTCGGATCCGCCAGCGCGATCTGGAACATCGGCTACGACGCCGGCACCGGAATCGGTGCACTGGCGTTGGGATTCGTGGCCACGACTGCCGGCTACGCATGGGTGTTCGCGGTCTCCGCGGTAGTTGTCGCGCTCCTCCCGGCACTGGCCGCGGGCGGCAAAGTGATCGGCAGCAGGGTTGCCCGATAGAGTTGGGGCATGAGCGCTTCCACGATTGCTGTACTCGATTACGGCTCCGGCAACCTGCATTCGGCCACTCGCGCACTGGCGCGCACCGGGGCGCAGGTGGAGGTGACCAACGACATGAAGGTTGCACTGGCGGCCGACGGTCTCGTGGTGCCCGGCGTCGGCGCGTTCGCGGCCTGCATGGAAGGTCTGCGTGCAGTGCAGGGTGACCGAATCATCGGCAGACGCCTGGCCGGTGGCCGACCGGTGCTGGGCATCTGCGTCGGCATGCAGATTCTGTTCGACCGGGGAGTCGAATTCGGTGTCGAGGCGGAGGGCTGTGGCGAATGGCCCGGCACCGTCGAGAGGCTGCAAGCAGAGGTTTTGCCGCACATGGGCTGGAACACCGTGGAGGCGCCGGAGTCCAGCACCCTGTTCAAGGGCATAGACGCCGATACCCGCTTCTACTTCGTCCACTCCTACGGTGTGCAGAGTTGGGAGCTCGCGCCGTCCGAGCACATTGCACCCCCGAAGCTGACATGGGCCGATCACGGCGGAAAGTTTCTCGCTGCCGTCGAGAACGGTGCGTTGTCGGCAACGCAGTTCCACCCCGAGAAATCCGGTGACGCAGGCGCCGAGTTGCTGAGCAACTGGGTGCAGAGTTTGTGACCGGGGGATCCGGACCGAACGGCGGTGACGATTTCTCCCTCGCCCGTCTGGCGTTGTTCTCGCTCGGCGCCGCTGTGGCTGCGCTGGCGGTCGCAACTGTCGTCATCGTTGTTCTCAAACCATCGCCGGGCGTCGGCCTCGTGATCGGTCTCGTGGGGGTCGCCGCTGCGATTGCGGCAATGGGCGTCGTATCCAAGCGGATGACCCGAAAAGCGTTCGGTGACCCGGAAGACGGTTCGAGGTCCTGACCTACTAGGGTTACCGCACGTGAGCCTGGTCCTTTTGCCTGCTGTAGATGTCGTCAACGGTGAAGCTGTTCGCCTCGTGCAAGGAGAGGCGGGAAGTGAGACCGGTTACGGGTCGCCCCGCGACGCTGCTCTTGCGTGGCAGAACGACGGTGCCGAATGGGTGCATCTTGTCGACCTCGACGCTGCTTTCGGGCGTGGGTCCAACAGTGAACTGTTGGCCGGCGTCATCGGCGACCTGACGGTCAAGGTGGAACTGTCCGGTGGAATCCGCGACGACGCTTCCCTGGAAGCCGCACTGGCCACCGGCTGTGCTCGCGTGAATCTCGGTACTGCCGCTATCGAGGATCCCGAGTGGTGTGCGCGTGCATTGGCCAAGTACGGCGACAAGATCGCTGTCGGCCTCGATGTTCGTCTCGTCGACGGTCAGTACCGCACCCGTGGTCGCGGCTGGGTCACCGACGGCGGCGATCTGTGGGAGACCCTCGCGCGTCTGGACCGTGACGGCTGCACTCGTTACGTCGTCACCGACGTCTCCAAGGACGGCACACTCACCGGTCCCAATCTCGAACTTCTCAGCCAGGTCTGCGCGGTCACCGACGCGCACGTCGTCGCCTCCGGTGGTGTGTCGACCATCGAGGATCTACTCGCCATTTCCAGCCTGGTTGATCAGGGTGTCGAGGGCGCGATCGTGGGCAAGGCATTGTATGCCGGTCGCTTCACTCTCCCCGAAGCACTGGCAGCAGTTTCCGGATAGATTTTCCAGATGACTCCGACGCGTGACCTCGACGAACTTCTCGCGATTGCGGGTCGGCTTCTCGACGGCGTCCACGATCAGTTCGTCTCCGGTGTCGGCGCCCCGAGTGCGGTCCGCAAGGGCTGGGGTGATTTTGCCACCGAGGTCGATCTTGCGCTCGAGAAGCGGTTGACCGCGGAGTTGTTCGAGCAGACCGGCATCGAGGTGCACGGCGAGGAATTCGGCGGTCCCGACGTCGGTTCCGGGCTCGTCTGGGTTCTCGACCCCGTTGACGGTACTTTCAACTACTCGGCCGGATTGCCCACTGCCGGAACGTTGTTGGCGCTTCTCGACGACGGTGTCCCGGTGCTCGGATTGACCTGGCTTCCATTGATCGGTCACACGTACGCGACTCGCGCCGGCGGTCCGTTGTTGGTCAATGGAATCGCCGTACCGCCGCTGGAGCCAACCGATCTGGCGTCGTCGATCGTCGGCTTGGGTGCGCTCAACGTCAACAGTCGAGGGCGGATCCCCGGCAGTTTCCGTCTCGACCTCCTCGCCGAGATCAGCAAGGTGTCCTCGCGGATCCGGATACACGGTTCAACCGGAGTCGATCTGGCCTTCACCGCGGCCGGCATCCTGGGCGGTGCGATCGTCTACGGCCGCAACGCGTGGGACAACGCGGCCGGGGTCGCGCTCGTTCGCGGTGCGGGCGGGGTGGTCACCGACCTGGCCGGCCGCCCGTGGACCGTAGAATCGGAGTCGGTGCTCGCTGCCGCTCCGGGCATCCACGGTGAGATTCTCGATATCCTCAACGCGCTCGGTGATCCGCGCGCTTCGTCCTCAGGAGGACCACAGTCATGACCCTCGCAGTTCGTGTGATTCCGTGCCTCGACGTCGACGCCGGGCGAGTGGTCAAGGGTGTCAATTTCGAGAATCTTCGCGACGCCGGAGATCCGGTGGAACTCGCGGCAGCGTACGACGCTCAGGGCGCCGACGAACTGACCTTCCTGGACGTGACCGCCTCCACGTCGGATCGCGGCACGATGCTCGACGTCGTAAGTCGCACTGCCGAGCAGGTTTTCATTCCTCTGACCGTCGGCGGTGGAGTGCGCACGGTCGCGGATGTCGATCGTCTGCTGCGTGCCGGTGCCGACAAGGTCAGCGTGAACACCGCGGCGATTGCGCGCCCGGAACTGCTGAAGGAACTGAGTGAGCGTTTCGGCTCGCAGTGCATCGTCCTCTCGGTCGATGCCCGCACCGTTCCCCAGGGGCAGCCGGACACACCGTCGGGGTGGGAGGTCACGACGCACGGGGGCAAGCGCGGCACCGGGATCGACGCTGTCGAGTGGGCCGAGCGTGGTGCAGAGTTGGGAGTGGGGGAGATCCTGCTCAACTCGATGGATGCCGACGGCACCAAAGCGGGCTTCGACCTTCTGATGATCCGCGCTGTCCGGGCGGCAGTCCACGTACCGGTGATCGCCAGTGGCGGTGCCGGCCTGGTCGAGCACTTTGCCCCGGCTGTCGAAGCGGGCGCAGACGCAGTTCTCGCAGCAAGTGTCTTCCACTTCGGCGATCTGAGCATCCCGGAGGTCAAGGATGCGATGCGTGCCGAGGGAATCGTCGTTCGCTAGGCGTTCTCGGCGCGGATTCCGTCGAACATGAGGCGGCTGATGGCTTGGTTCAACGCCGTGCAGTCGACGGACGAACCGGCTCGCAATCCTTGAATCGCACTTGCCAGCATCATGCCGTTGACGGCGTGGGCAGTGTTGTCGACATCGAGGTCGGCGCGTAGATAGCCGCATTCGACTCCGTGGTGCAGGTACGCCGCGGTCAACGATGCCGACTGGTCGAGTAGATCGAGCATCCGGCCCGTCAGATCGGCGTCGACGCCCGTCGTCTCGAACAGCAGAACCCGCGGGATGCGGGGGTCGTCGAAGAAGATGCGGGGGAGCGCCTCGGCGATCCGTCCCACTTGGGCGCGGTACTCGTCCAGTGTGCTGGCGGCGTCGGGAGCATTCTCGGTGGCCAGTGCGCTGATGATCTTTGCGACGAGGTCGTCGATGACGTGATCGATGATGTCGCGCTTGTTCTCGAAGTACCGGTAGAAGGTCCCGTGGCCGATTCCGAGAGTTGTTGCGATGTCGGCAATTCCGGTTGCGTGATAGCCGCGCTGGGCGAAGCACTCGAATGATGCGTCGATGATCTCGCGGCGCAATTCCGCCTTTTTTCGTTCCGCTCTGGTCATGGCCTTCGTCACATCAGGAATGATACCGTTCTCAATAACGGAATGACGTGTCAGTTTCTGATGTGCAGTTTTTCTGATGTGCAGTTCACGAGAGGGATTCTCCGATGGCAGTGCAGTACGACGCAGTAGTAGTGGGGGCGGGCTTCGGCGGAATGGGTGCGGCCATTCAACTCAAGCGGCTGGGCCTGAACAACCTGGCGATCCTCGAGCGCGAGGACGATCTGGGTGGAACCTGGCACGTCAACCGCTATCCCGGTCTGGCTGTCGACATCGCGTCGGTCACCTACTCGTATTCGTTCGAGCCCAATCCGAACTGGTCCAGGCTTTTCGCACCGGGCGCGGAACTGAAGAAGTACGCCGACCACGTCGCGGACAAGTACGATCTGCGGAAGCACATGACGTTCGGTGCCGTGGTCAACGGAGCCCGCTGGGACGAGGATTCCTCGCACTGGGTCGTATCCGTCGAAGGCGCGCCGGACATCACTGCCAAGTACCTCCTGACTGCGACGGGTTTCCTCTCGCAACCGCATCGGCCCGACATCTCCGGTATCGACGACTTCGCCGGCAAGATCATCCACACCACGGCCTGGGACGATTCCTACGATCTGTCCGGCACCAAGACCGCAATCATCGGAACCGGCGCCACCGCTGTGCAGTTGATCCCCGAGGTGGCGCGTCAGGCCGCAGAGTTGACCGTCTACCAGCGCACGCCGATCTGGGTGGTTCCCAAGATCGACGTCCCCATTCCGAATGCAGTGCAGAAGCTGTTCTCGCGTATTCCGCTCACCCAGCGAATCGCGCGCGCTGTCAGTTCGTCGATCCTAGAAATGATCATGGTCAGCGCGGTCCTGCACTACAAGCAGGTCAAACTGTTGAACAAGGGTGCGGCGGCCGCATCACGTGCGTTTCTGCGGTCCCAGGTCAGCGACGCCAGCCTTCGCAAACAACTCACACCCGACTACGACTTCGGGTGCAAGCGTCCCACATTTTCCAACAACTACTTCCGTACGTTCACCAAGGACAACGTGCATCTCGAAACGACGCCGATCGACCACATCGCTGCCGACGGAATCGTCACCGCCGACGGTCGCAAGACCGAGATCGACACCTTGGTGCTGGCAACGGGATTCAACCTCTGGGATGTGAATTTTCCAGCCATCGAGGTTATCGGTCGAGAGGGACGAAACCTCGGTAAGTGGTGGCGCGACAACCGTTTCCAGGCCTACGAAGGGGTCGCGGTTCCGTATTTCCCCAATTTCCTCACGCTCGCCAGTCCGTACTCGTACAGCGGGTTGTCCTACTTCACGACGATCGAATCCCAGATGCAGCACATGGATCGACTGTTCGGCGAGGTGAAACGGCGCGGCGCGGAAACATTCGAGGTCACCGAAACTGCCAACGCCGAGTTTCTCGACCGGATGACCGAGAACCTGGCGGACTCCGTCTTCTACGGCGGTAGTTGCCAGACTGCACGAAGCTATTACTTCAATCAGCACGGCGAGGCTGCGATTCTGCGGCCCACGTCTACACGGAATGCGTTCGTCGAAGCGAAACGCTTTCCGCTCGAGGACTATTCGATCATCTAGGCGGGCTTGTCCCGCGTTCGGCTATCTTGCCGAGCTGACTCCGGTCGGAACCGATATCACGGGATAACGGTTCTGCCGGTTCAGTCGGGAAGTGACCGAGATGTGCATCAGTCGGCTCACCGCGGAGGCAGCGCCTTTTCGCGGAGATCCGATCACGATGGTAAATGCGTCGTATTTGTCCGCGGTTGCGAGAATGACACCGGCCGGGTCTCCATAGGTGCAGTCGTACGTCCAGGTGTCGGCGTGCGAGGCAAGTGCCGAGGTTGTCTGCTCGCGTTGCGACACCATCTGGTCGTGCAGACGCGTTTCGAATTCTGGTGAGTCGGTTTCGACAGGTAGGTCCTCGGACGTGATGCAGTGAACGACGTGGAGGGCTGAATCCTCCTTGGCGGCAAGCGTCAGTGCGTAGCTGAGTACATTCTTGCTGGTAGCACCTGGGCCGATGCCGAGAACGACGTGGCGGGTTCGGACGCGATCGGTACTCAGGTTCGCGAGATGGCAGATGTACTCCGGGTGCGGACCGTCATGACGTTGATGGTTCATGTCGGATCTTCTTCCAGAGCGAGAGAAGCGAAGGAACTTCCATTCTAGGGCGGCCGTGCAGGGGAATTCCACGGAAGTCACAGGTGGAAGGTATAAACGTCATATGAGTCTTGATCCCGCAATCGCGGCGAAGCTGAAGCGAAACGACGCCGGACTGTTCAGCGCGGTTGCGCAGGAGAAGTCGACCGGTGATGTGCTGATGGTCGCGTGGATGGACGACGAAGCGCTCGCGCGAACACTGGAAACCCGTAAGGGGACGTACTATTCGCGCTCGCGGCAGCAGTACTGGGTCAAGGGAGAGACCTCCGGGCACACCCAGTACGTGCACGAGGTGCGCCTCGACTGTGACGGCGATTCCGTCTTGCTGATCGTCGATCAGGAGGGCGCCGCGTGCCACACCGGCACTCACACGTGTTTCGACACCGACGTCCTGCTCGCTGCTGAGCAGTGACGCGAGATGGCCACTGACAAGACTCCACAACCGCTCGATTACTCGTTCACCGCTCCCATCGAGAAAGACGGTGCGTTCGCAACGTTCTTGACCGTGCCCGGCTCGGCGGAACTTCTGGGAACCAGACGCGCTGTGAAGGTGCTCGGAACCCTCGATGGTGAGCATCCCTTCGAGGCGACGCTGATGCCCTCCGGCGACGGACCGCACTGGCTTCCGCTGCGCGTGGCGCTGTGCAAGGCGATCGGCAAGAGCGCCGCTGGAGAAGAGGTAGCGGTACATCTACAGCAGCGCCTGAGCTGAAGTTTTCCCGAACCAAGGAGCGCCGTCGTGCAATTCTGTTCGACTTCGCACACGCCGCGGACGTGGCGCCGGATCGGTGGGCCGAGTACGGTCCAGGTGCCCTCGGTGTCGGGTGGGACATGGGACTGCTCGGGTTGGCTCGACACGTGGAACTGGGGATCGCGACGCCACTCGAGACACCCGAGTGGTCGGCGAGCGACGAGGCCAAGGCATTCATCGCGGGAAGCAGTGAACTGTGGGCCGAAGCTGCGATCGCATCGGGCGACGACCCGGATGCGGCTGCAGCCGCCGCTGCTCGCACGACCGCTGCATACACCGGGTAGATCACCTCTACGAGGACTAACATCGGATTAGTCTGGTTGTTGCGGGACTTCCGCGCCACGAGCGGAGACGACGATGGTGTATCGGCTCATCGAAGTAGTAACGGTGTTCGTTCACTTCGGGTTTGTTCTCTATGTGGTGCTGGGTGGATTCGTGGCGTGGAAGTGGCGTCGTACCATCGGTTTCCACCTACTTGCAGTCGTCTGGGGAGCCGGTTCGATAGCGGTCGGATATGACTGCCCGCTGACCAATCTCGAGAACTGGGCCCGCCGGATGGCCGGGATCGCGGAGTTGCCGTCCACCGGATTCATCTCGCACTACATCACCGGCGTGTTCTATCCGGCGAGTATCGAAGGCCTTGTACAGGCGCTCGCGGCGACAGTGGTTGTCGGATCCTGGGTAGGATACGTGCTGCTCGGACGGCATGCGAAGGGTGAGGTCAAAGCCCCTTCAGCGACCTGATTCCGTACAAACGATCCCAGCCGTTTCCGAATGGAAACGACTGGGAGGTGCTACCAGGATTTACGCGCGAGTCAGGGCTACCACCGGGATTGTGCGGATCCCAGCGGTCTTCTCCGCGTATTCGGCAAATCCCGGGTATCGACTGGCCTGCTCGTCGTAGATGCGGTCACGCTTCTCGCCGGTTACTTCGCTGACGGAGACCGGGTATGTTTCGGTGCCGATCTCGACCTCTGCCTGGTCGGTGGCAACGAGGTTGTAGTACCAGTCGGGATTGGTCGGGGCACCGGCCTTGGATGCAAAAACGTAGATGGTCTTCGGATCCTGCTCGTCTGCCAGATACATCATGGGACTCACGAAATCGCGTCCGGATTTGCGTCCTGTGTGGTGGACCAACACCATGGGCGCACCTTCGAAGGGGCCACCTACCTTGCCCTCGTTCTCCCGAAATTCCGCAATGATTCCTGCGTTCCAATCGTCGGTACTCATCGTTGTCTCCCGGTCTGCGAGTGGCGAAGGGCTCTGCCGCCAAGCTTTGCACAACTGGTGAATCGACGAGAGGTCATCTTCGGCGTCCAGCATGATCTACTATCTACGTATGAACGCAGATAGTGGTGTTTGTCGCCGTAAGCTTCCCGATGATCAGGTCGACCTCGTCGTCGAGGTGTTCCGCATGCTGGCCGACGCAACCCGTGTGCAGGTTTTGTGGGCATTGGTAGACCGCGAGTGCTCGGTGAACGAACTGGCGGAACGCGTCGGCAAGCCGGCGCCCTCGGTGTCGCAGCACCTGGCGAAATTGCGCATGGCAAGGTTGGTACGAACGCGCCGCGATGGTACGACGGTGTTCTATCGCCTGGAGAACGACCATGTGCGCCAACTGGTTACGGATGCGGTCTTCAATGCGGAGCATGCCGGACCCGGATTGCCGGGGCATCACCGTAGTGAAGGTGAGCTTCGGGAGATACACCCGGAGCGCTCGGCGAACGTCGATCGGACCGATCAAGAAGAAGGTGCGTCATGACGCACGAACCCAAGACGTCCCACGGCCACGGCCACCGCCATGTCCACGGGCCGAAGGGATTTCGATCGGCAGTCCGCGAAGTGTTCTCGCCGCACAGTCACGACGCTGCCGACAGTGTCGACGACGCATTGGAATCGAGCGCAATCGGCATCCGGGCGGTCAAGATCAGTCTTGTCGCGCTCGGAGTCACCGCAGTTGCTCAGGTTGCGATCGTGGCGATCTCGGGTTCGGTGGCGCTGCTGGCGGACACCATTCACAACTTCTCCGACGCGCTCACGGCAGTCCCACTCTGGATTGCCTTCGCGCTCGGTCGGCGCGCTGCGACCAGGCGCTATACCTATGGTTTCGGGCGTGCGGAGGATTTGGCCGGACTGTTCGTGCTCGCCATGATCGCACTGTCGGCAGTGATCGCCGGTGTCGAGGCGGTGAGGCGATTGATCAACCCGGTCGAGATCGAGCACCTCGGTTGGGTAGCGGCGGCAGGTTTGATCGGTTTCATCGGAAACGAATTGGTGGCGTTGTATCGGATCAGGGTCGGCAGGCAAATCGGTTCAGCGGCCCTGGTGGCCGATGGATTGCATGCTCGGACCGACGGATTCACTTCGCTCGCAGTCCTTCTGGGGGCGGGGGGAGTTGCGCTGGGTTTCCCGTTGGCAGATCCGATCATCGGCCTTGTCATCACCGTTGCCATCGTGGCGGTGCTCAGGACTGCAGCGCGAGACGTCTTCCGGAGGTTGATGGACGGCGTCGAACCTGAGTTGGTGGACGACGCAGAGCATGCATTGATGCACGAACCTGGAGTCCTCGGTGTTCGTGATCTGAAGATGCGGTGGATCGGACACCGACTGCATGCCGATGCAGAACTCGACATCGATCCCCGGGCAACACTTGCCGAAGCTCATGCGATTGCACACAGCGCCGAGCATTCGCTCACTCACGCGGTGCCCAAACTCGCTACTGCCTTGGTGCATGCGTACCCGGCGCATGACGCGGCCAACTCCGAAGTCTGATACCGGCCGCCTTCCCGGTGATCTGTGCTTGATGTCAAGCGCAGGCGGCTTCCCAGGCGAAACCGTCTGGGTCTGTGAAGGTTTCAGACGCGCCGGCAACGGTCAGACGGTGTGATCCGGTGCCTTCCGGAGCAACCCCGGCATCCTTTGCCAAAGCGCGGCGACCATACAGTGCGAGTGTCACATTGTTTGCTGCACTGGTGAATTCGACGTACTGGCGACCGAAGCTCTTGGACACCTCGAGTCCGCGGTCGAGGTAGAACTGCTTGCTGGCCTTGACGTCTTCGGCGCCGAGCAGCAGCACGAGGCTGTCGATCGTGCGGGTGGCCGGCCCGTCGTTCTTCTTCGACGACGTGGCGATCTTCCAGATCGAACCGTCTGGAGCCTGGACGACTCCGCCGTATCCCCAGAGGGATTTCTTGACAGGCTTCAAGGCGGTGGCACCGGCTGCGAGTGCTGCGCCGACGAAGGCGTCGACGATGTTCGGTTGGGAGACGACGAGCGAAAGGGTGTACCCACGAAACCCTGTTGTCGGTTCGTTCGATTCGTGTAGCTGGATTCGATCTCCGACGCCGAGAGCGTTGTAGAAGGCTTCGGCTGCCGCGAGGTCGGGAACGTCGAGGATCACGGATTGCGCGGTGGTCATCTGGGCGCTCCCTGCTGATGTGTGGATCGACGACGTGTGGTCGGAAGTGGACTTCTGTGGTGTGTTCATGTTTTTCAACGTAATTGCGGGTCCCGTGGCTGTGCTTCTCGATTTCTGATCGGCTTGCTGAGACTGCTTGCAAGGTGCAGCACTCACGCAGGCCTTAGGTGGGCGATTTATCGTGAATATCCTGTTCAGCCCATGTTTTCTCGATAGGCTGGTGAGCGCTGATCGGACGTATCTCACGCCACCATGGAACGGGGAAACCAGTGATCACACTGCGAGGAAAGTCGTTAGCCGCAGCAGTAGTGGTGTCCATGACGATGGCGTTGGCCGCGTGTACCTCCGGTGAATCGGCGCCCGAGGTGGGCGGCAATTACGGCTCTGGCGGAACCGCCGTCGACTATCGGGAGCCGGTGAAACTGAGTAGCCGAGATGGTGTTCTCGAGGTGCGCTTGTCCGCTCATCAGGGAGTGATTCCGCTCGATACCGCTTCGGCGCCCGTGTCGAATTTTCTGCTCTTCGGGTACGAGGTCATCCGCGGTACGGCGTCGGACGGATCGACCTCGGCGAGTGACGTCTATCCGGCGCCGACTCTCCGCGTCAATCCCGGAGAGCGATTGATCATTCATTACGACAACGATTTGCAGGATCTCACGATCCAGGACTTCTACGATCCGGCATTCACACCGGCGGGCGGGGACGTGCCGATCTATCCGCCGGCGCTGACGTCGGCTCCGCTGAATCTGCACACGCACGGAGTGCACGTGAGTCCGGACGGCAATGCGGACAACGTGTTGCTCAACATTCCCGCCGGCCAGGGAAACGTGTACGACTACGCGATTCCGGGGACGATGCCGAACGGTCTGTACTGGTATCACAGTCACCGGCACACCCTCACCGCCCAGCAGACGTACATGGGCCTGGCCGGGCTACTGGAAATCGGCCGGCCGGACGGCAATCTGCCTGTCGTGACGGCAAACGACGTTCCGATTCGCGATATGGCACTGCAGTACAACTTCGTATTCGACCGCAAAGGAAAGGGCCGACAGCTCAACGACGCGAACTGGCCCCAATTCGTCAGTACGTTGACGCCACCCGCCGGTACGGAACTAGCCGACGGGACGTACCGTCCGAGCCTTGCTCCGGTGAATTTCTCGGACACCACCGAGGGCGCGCAGTATTTCACCAACTGGTATACCGGACCGTTGTCCCCGGCCAATCATCGTGGACAGAATCAATTCGTTCCAGGCAATCTGCAGAGCTTTGTGGGTGAATCGACGACTGTACCGGCCGATCCCTCACTGCCGGACAACCAACGCGATGTGCAGTACACCGTGAACGGTCAGTTCCAGCCGTCGCTGAAACTGAAGCCGGGGCAGACCGGGATCTGGGTGCTTGCCAACATCAGCGACTTTGCCTACATGCCGGTCACGTTGACGGAAACCGCAAGCGGCGCCCATCCGAAGTTCGCCATCGTAGGGCAGGACGGAAACCCGTTCGACGAGGTCAGGCCACCCGTGGATGGGGACGGAACCAGGCTGGTGATTCCGCCGGCCTCGCGATACGCAATCGCAGTGACGATGCCGGAGTCCGGCGATCTGGTGCTGGAGATGCCACCGCTCGAAGGTGCAAAACCGGTGAGCAATCCAGGCATTCTCTACACCAACAACGGTACCGACAATCCGCCCGCCGAACTCGGAACCGTCACCGTCGACCCGTCGGTGATCAGTTACGCGGACGGATTCTTCACGTTCCCGACTCAGCAGTTGATCCGTGCGACGCCAGACGAGGGTGAAGGAAAGACGACTCCCTTCGAGTTCGGACAGAAGCTCGATACCTACACCTCGTTCGTGGATACCGCAGCGATGACGCCCGACGTGACCCGCAATCTCACAGTGTCCGGTGGGTTCGGAAACGAGAAGGCCAGCAACAGCGATCCGAAGGCCTTCACCTACGAATTCGCCGACAACACGTTCCCCAACATTCCGCTGATTCAACCGCGACTGAATTCCGTTGAGGAATGGAAGATCACGAACCTCAACAACGACGAACACCCGATGCATATTCACGTCAACGACTTCCAGGTAACGGAAGTTGTGGATCCCGTCGCAGGTACCACGACGGGCGTTCAGCCCTGGGGAATCGACAACGTGAACGTGCCGGCGCCGGTGACGGACGAGAACGAGAATGCGCTGGAACCAGCATCGGTGACGTTGCGGACGAAGTTCACCGAGTACACCGGAACCTTTGTGATTCACTGCCACCGACTCAATCACGAGGACAACGGTTTGATGGCGACTGTCAACGTGATTCCCGAGGTATCGACATATGCCGTCGCGATACCTGGTTCGGCCGGCGTGCCCGCCAAGGTGCAGATATTCGATGCCAACGGCGACAAACTGATCACTGCTGTGACGCCCTTCCCGTCGTTCGAAGGCACCCCGAGTGTTGCGATGGCGGACGTGAACGGAGACATGGTGCTTGATCTGGTCGCTGGAACAGGTGCAGGCTCGGCTCCGGAAGTGGTGGCGTACAACGCAGTCGGCGGCGTGCCGTTCACCGACGAGTTGGCAAGATTCGCCCCCTTCGATGTGGGTTTCCGCGGTGGAGTGAACGTCGGCGGTGTCGACATCGACGGAAATGCACTGGCAGACAACATCATCGTTGCATCAGGCCCGGGGATGGAGTCGCAGGTCAAGATCTACTCCACCGACCTTCCGGCGGACAAGAGGTCCGCACCCGCAGAATTCGGTTCGTTCTCGCCGTACCCGGGATCGAGTAGCGGAGTCACGTTCGCAACCGGAATGGTTGACAGTCACTCCGGTCGAGCGAGCATCGTGACAGCACCCGGCGCGGGCGAGGAGCCGTTGATCAAGACGTTCCGCTACGACCTGTACGAACCGACGGCGGCTGCGCAGGGCGGCTCCGATGAACACGCAGGTCATACGGCTGGTCCTGTAATGACGTCGCAGTTCTTGGCATTCGATCAGGGCTACCGCGACGGGGTGTCTCTGTCGACGGGTTGGGTGGCCGGCGCCGAGGGCGGCGCAAAGTCGATAGTGGCAGGCATGCTCGGAGGAGAAGGATCAATCCGCGTCTTTTCGAGTGGATCGAGGCTCGACGGTGCGCCCGAGATGTACCTGGAGAGCCCAGATCATCATTCGACGGACGTGGTGTTTCGGGAAGTTGCATCCTTCGATCCGTTCGCCGGTCCAGGGACGGGTGTCGGAGTAGCCACGACGAGCACGACCACCGGCGCGGATCTCCTCGTCAGCGGCAGCGACGGAAGTGGTGCCGAAGTTCGGAAATTCACTCTCGGTCGTTCCGATCCGTCTGCGACCACATTGACACCGACACTTGCGGGAACGCTCCCTCCCTACCCCGTCGGTGGGGGAGCGCTGCCGCTCGGCGGTCGATGATCGATGTCGACAGTATGGACTGATTGCGGAGTCGGGATCTGTGCATGGAAACAGATTTTCATCGATCCTGACCCGAGAGAACCCTCAATGACGCTCTGGGACAGAGTTTGACGGCGCGTTGGGCATCCGTTTCGAGTTCGGCGGGAATGTGTGGCTCACGTCGGCGATCGTGTGGGAGTGGATATCCCCATTCGTCGCGCGTCAGCAGGGTCGGCAGCAATTCTGTGCACAGTCCTCGACCTTCACATGTAGTCCAATCGATGTGTAGGACTTTGGGCGATTTTGTGCTCATGATGCCGCTCCCATCCGTGTGTTGACCTCGCAGGCTCCTGCGGCATGCATTCGGAGATCGTGCTGGAAAACGTGAAGGGAGCTCCTCACCAATCTCACTGCCCCGTCCGGATGTTTGCATGCTCCACGCCCCTCGACCAGATCTGCCAGATATCGGATCGACTCCTGGGTATGGACCGACCCTGAGCGATAGGCAATCTCGGATAACGCGCGTGCCAGTCGGGGCATTCCGTTGATGCACGGTCCACACTGCCGAGCGCTTTGATCGGCGAGATACTCAACGATGTCGGCCGAAGTCTTCAGACCACACCTTGCGTGACCCAGTACGTGAATGACTCCGGCGCCGAGCGAAGCACCGACCGTCACCAAAGCCGTTGTTGTCATGGTGGTGGTTGGCAAGTCTTGCGCATCGATCCAACCTCCGTGAAACCCGCCGACGAGGACTGCTCTGATAGACGGAGTATCAGTACGCGCATACTGGGTCACCAACTGATCCAATGGAATTCCCATCGGGATCTCGACGACACCACTCACGGTCACATCGCCTGACAGGGTGATCAAGGTCGTCCCCGACGCGTCGCCCAGCCCTCGCGTGCGGAACCACTCGGGTCCGTATCGGGCGATGAGAGCGATGTGCGCCAGTGTCTCTACATTGTGAACCACTGTGGGTCGTCCGTTCAGCCCGGCCACGGTGCTGTGTACCGAGCGGTCTCGAGGAATGGGTGCTCGGCCTTCGATCGTTCCGACTACCGCGGATGTCTCGCCGCTGATGAATGTCTTCGGTGAAGCCACGAGTGTGACCAAAGGCTCGGTCAGCCCGGCAGTCCTTCTTTCTTTCAACGCATTCCGTACGAATTGAAGCAGTTGCGATCCTGCGTACAGATATGTTTCTTCGCTTCCGCACTCGTGTGCGACGAGTTGTAAGCCGTCGAGGACGAGGTGCGGCGCACGTTCGAGAAGAACTGCATCCTTGTCGCTGAGCGGTTCGCCTTCGCTACCGTTTGCGATAACCACAACACGCCGTCCAGTTACGGAATCGAGTTTTCGCGCAGTCGAAAATGCCGCCCCGCCTTTCCCGTGGAGACCGGCATCGGCGAGTAGGCGGCTCAAGGTACCCGGCGACGAGCGTGGGTTGTGGCCGTGGAGGGCCGTGTGGGTGGCTAGATCGGGTGAGCATGCGGCGAGAAGGCCCGCATAGGTGGATTCGGTTGTCACGTCACGTCCTTTCCATGAGGCGCAGGGTCGAGAATTCGACGAAGTCTGTCCGGAGTCGCCAGAGAACTGCTCCGGTCACCGCGACGGCCGATCCGATGGCGATGGCGAGAAACCACGTGTGTCCTGAGTCCGTTCCGTTTCCCAGTCCGTGCGCGAACGCGATCGGCCACAGAGCGTACGCGCTCCAATGAACGACGCGAAAAGTTCTGTTTCCTAGGCGATTTCGCAGTAGTCCTGTCAAGGACACCGCTAACAGAACATCGAACGCAAGGGTGCCCAGTCCGAGCCAGAAGGCACGATAGTTACCCAGGAAGGGGAAGACGAAGTCGACGAGTTTCAGTTGTGCGTACGGATCGGCCAACAGTGCCAGCATGTGTACGACTACGAGGATCACCCCGATCAAGGCGGCGTCCCTGTGCACGTTCTGCACGCCGAATCGAGGTAGTCCCGCTAGAGCTCTCCCAGACCGTGTGACGATTCCGAGAACCATCGACATCGTCATGAACACGAGAGCGGTGATACCTGTCCCTCGACCCAATGCCCACAGTGCTTCGTCCACGACTAGGGTTCCCGTCTGCCGGTGGCGACCGCATCTTCCGTCGGCCATCCGTTCAGTAGGCGGATCTCACCTGCACGGTCCACCAGTCGCACCGGTAGGCCCGTGTTCATGAGGTCCCGCGCACCTTCGAAACCTCGGACGATGCATGCGGTGCTCGCGAGGTTTGCCGACACACAACTGTCCGCGCCGACGGTGACCGTCTGCCATGCGGCATCAACGCTGGTGCCACTCCGCGGATCGACGATGTGGTGCACGTGTCTACCGTTTTGCGACCATCGACGCTTCCTGGTGCTGGATGTAGCGATGGCTGTCCCGCCTGGAATGGCGACCGTATCGGCCGGGGCGTCGTCGCCGTCTTGGACGAGAACGATCCACCCACCGTCCGGCGCCGGTCCGGCGGTAGCGATGTCTCCGCCGAGGCACACCAGGACACCGCAGTCGAGTGACATGCTGACGGCGTGCGCACATTCGTCTGCTGCGAGGGCCTTTGCCGTTGCCCCGAGGTCGAGTTGGACGCCCGAGGGAACTGTGACCTTTTGTCCGTCGAGTTTGACCGAGGTCCACTGCGGAGTAGAGACGAACGATGTCTTGATCGGCACGTCCCTGCCTTCGATCTGCGCGAAATCGCGGTCGTATCCGAGCGCGACGAGCGCTGCGCCGATGGTCGGGTCGACGGCGCCGTCCGTGCACTCGGCGCCATCGAGTGCTGTCTGGATCAGCCGGGCAAGCGTGCTACTCACTTCGACCGGTAGGCCTGTCGACTTTTCGAGAGCTCGAATCTCTGAATCGTCACGAAATCGACTGCATGCCAATTCTATTTCGAGAAGGCGCTCGTCGATTATCGACCTGGCAGATGGAATCGCCTCGGGTTTTGTCACCACGACCGTGGCTTCGAGGCCCCACACCCTCCACATGGAACTCGCGACGCTCAGGGAGGTGGTCACGATCCGGCCGATCGAGCGTGGGGAGTAGAACTTCCGCTCGAGGTCTTCGGTGCCGCCGCGGTTGAGGTAGTTTTCGATTGCGAGTTCGGAGTCGAATTGCCGCCAGGTGCACTGCTCGATTGCTTGGTTTCGTCTGTGGTCGCTGTGATCGGCGTGGCCTGCGTATCCGAATAGGCAAGTACTGTTCCGCCGACAACGCCCACGACTCCGAATGCCACGAGGGCCCCGGTGACGATTCGGGTGCGTCGAAATCCGTCTTCCGGTGTATCCATCTGATGCCTGCTCTCGAAGGTTCGATTGAGAACTCAACAATCGGCCGAGGTGCTTGTCCGGGGCTGCACGTCTGCTGTGAAGCTGCGGGGAATCGGTCGTGCCGTCGGAGAGTTCCGAGTTCCACGATCGCGGTGCAATCTTGGAGAGTTCTCAGAACGGACGTGGCAGGCTCGCAGGCATGGGCGCGAAACCACGAATTCTTCTTGTCGAGGACGACCGGCAATTGGCGGGCCTGCTTGCGGACCTCTTCGAGGAGGAAGGGCACGAGGTCGACGTGGCGCACGACGGACAAATCGGTCTGCATCTGGCGTTGACCCGCAGCTACGATGCTTTCGTTTTCGATCGTGGAGTGCCGGTCATCGACGGTGTGGAATTGCTCAGAACCCTCCGGGCGAGGGATTGCTCAGTACCGTCGTTGATCCTCACTGCTCGCGGTTCCGTTGCCGATCGAGTGGAGGGACTCGATGCCGGTGCCGAGGACTACTTGGTCAAGCCCTTCGAGATTCCCGAGTTGTTGGCTCGAATGCGTGCGCTGTTGCGTCGCCGAACGTCCATAGTGCCGATCGTGGTTGGAAGGTGGGAAATCGATCGAGTGAACCGGACGGCTACCGACACCGAGTCCGGATCGGTGACCTCGTTGTCCGAACGCGAGAGCGAACTGCTCGGGTTTCTGTGCGCATCGCCTGGGCAGGTTTTTTCTCGGACTCAGCTTCTGGGGCGTGTCTTCGGAAGTGCCGATACTCCAGGCACCGTTGACACTTATGTCCACTATCTCAGGCGGAAACTGGGCAGGGACGTCGTAGCCACCGTCCACGGACTCGGATACCGGCTCGGATCATGATTGTCCGCAGCAAAAACAAGGACAGGCAGTCGTCTGGGATCGGGTTCGGTGACGAGGTGCGTCTACGGCGAGCCGGACGTTCAGCTGCGGTCCAAGCCGCCATTGCTCTCGGTGCCGTGTTGCTGATCGTCGGAGCGGTGTCCTACGCGGGGTATGCGCGGGCACAGGATCGTCAGATTCGTTCTGCACTGACCGAGGTTGCAGCCACAGCAGACGATGCGGACGATCCGCCGCCCGGTATGTCGCTGGCCTTTCGTTCCGATGATGGGGTGGAGACCGTGAGCGCGCATGCCCCCACCGGTACCGCGGAACTCTTGGATGCGCCCGCTGGGTATTCGGATTTCACCGATGGTGACAGCAACTTCAGGGCCCTCGTCTCCGACGGTGCGGAAGGTCGCGTTGTCGTGATCGCGGCACTCGAGCCCTATGAATCAGGAAGGCAGCGATTACTTCTTGCACTCGGATTTGCCGAACTCACCGGAATTGCCGCATCTGTGGGCGTAGTGGTGTTGTTGTCCCGACGTGCGATTCAGCCACTGACACAGGCGCTCGAGTTGCAACGTCGTTTTGTCGCCGATGCATCGCACGAACTACGTGCGCCGTTGACCGTACTACACACTCGTGCACAACTTTTGGCTCGACGCGGAGACTCTCTCGAGTCTTCTGAGCTTGTTTCGCAGCTCAACGGGTTGGTGGACGACACTCGGGCCCTCGGCGAAGTCATCGAGGACCTGTTGATGGCCGCATCGATGGACGACAGCGGACAACCCCGGAATCGAGTGGACATGGCGGCAGTGTGTGAGAAGGTCCGTGACAGTGTGGCCGATCATGCTCAGAAATCTGGCGTCTCTGTCGACGTGAGCAAGGCCGGAACTGGAGAGCCAGTGGTCTTGGGGATCGAATCGGCTTTGCGCCGAGCGGTTCTCGCGCTCGTTGACAATGCGCTTGCTCACGAGCGTCCAGGAGGCCACGTCCTTCTCCGCGTCGAGCGAGATCGCGACCACGTCAGAATCCGCGTGAGCGATACGGGAATCGGAATCGAATCTGAAGCGGTTCCGATTCTGTTCGACCGATTCTCACATGGCCCGACTCAACCCGCCGGTAGCCGGCGATATGGCATCGGATTGTCCTTGGTTCGCGAGATCGCGCACGCGCACCGAGGGAAAGTCTTCGTCGAATCGACACCGGATGTCGGCTCGTCCTTCGAGATTGTGCTGCCGGTAGCTCGTTGACACCGAGCACGTTCGAGCAGGGTCCCCAGAACTCTCCAAGAAATCCTGCCTACGTTGATCGACATGGGCCTGACCACGATCGGCGGATTACCCGCTCACCCACTCCTCGTTCATTTCGTTGTCGTGTTGGTTCCGCTCTCGGCGGTTCTGGTTCTCTGCTCCGTTCTGTGGCCGAGTGCTCGGCGCAGGCTCGGGATCTTTCCACCGGCCATCGCCCTCGTCACGTTGATACTCGTACCGATCACCACCGATGCAGGTGAATGGCTCGAACACAATTCGCCTCACAGCGAGTTGATCGAGATTCACGCCGAACTCGGTGATCAACTTCTGATCTGGTCCATCGCGGTGTTCGTGTTCGCGGCGACATGGTGGGTCCTGCATACCGATAGATTCACCGAGTGGCGAGGCGCACGAACTTCACTGTCCGACAGTTCGACGCTTCTCCGAGTCGTGACAGTCGCGATAGCGGCGATCGCAGTTGTCGCGGCAGTGGGTTCGATGGTTCAGGTCTATCGCATCGGTGAGAGCGGAGCGAAGGCAGTCTGGCAGGAGCAGTCGTAGACATCCACCGAGTAAGTCCACGGCAGGAGCGCAGTGTGATGATTCGATTTCCCGGTGTCTATTCGCCTCAGTGCGATACTCGTCTTATTTCCGACGCAGTACGCGCCGAGAAGTTGGATGCGTCTTCTCAGGTTCTCGATCTGTGCTCCGGTAGTGGTGCGCTGAGTGTGTGTGCGGCCAAGGCTGGGGCGGGAACGGTTTTCGCCGTGGATATCTCACGACGTGCCGCGGTGTGCACCTGGATGAACGGGCGACTCCGCGGTCACAGAATCCACGCCCGTCACGGAGATCTCCTGACCCCGTTTCACGGTCGTCGATTCGACCTCGTCGTCTCGAACCCGCCTTATGTTCCTTCCGTGGACGACCGTGCGCCGCGCACCGGCCGTGCTCGTAGTTGGGACGGAGGCAACGACGGACGCCTGTTGCTCGATCGCATATGTGCGACGGCACCGGGTGTTCTGCAGAAGGAGGGCACGATATTGCTGATCCAGTCCGCACTCAGCGGCATCGATCGCACCGTCGAACTGTTCGCCGACAACGAACTCGATGCATCGGTGGTCTCGAGGACCTCGATTCCTTTCGGCCCGGTCTTGCTGTCGCGCAGGCGATACCTGGAGTCGATCGGCGTCATCGACCCTGACCAGGTCACTGAGGAGATCGTCGTGATCCGAGCGAGACGATGACGCCGTTGACAGCTGCACAACGCTCGTTGTGGTTCGCTCAGTCCCTTGAACCGGCGTCGCCGTTTGTCATAGCTCAGTTCGTTGATCTGAACGGTGAGCTGGACGCATCTCGGCTGGAATCATCGACAGTCGCCGCGCACCGTGAGTTCGGCGTTGCGGGCCTTCGTCTGCGTGTGACGGATGGAGTGCCCGAATTGGACGAAGACCCTGATCTGACACTGGTCGGCGGAAGGCTGGATTTCCGTCGATACGACGATCCCGTCCGTGCAGCGATGACGTGGATGAATCGAGAGTGGAGCACGGCGACTCTCGCTCCGGATACTGCCCTCACCGTCGCCAATCTGTTGCAGGTCGGCCCTCATCGCTGGTTCTGGTACTACCGTGCGCATCACATCGCACTCGACGGTTACTCCGCTGCACTTCTGATGCGCCGCACCGCCGAGATGTATCTGTCCGCTGGTCCGGTGAGGCCGGATCAGGTCGACTCGGTTGTGTCGGATCGCGTGGCGGCGGTTGCCCGCCAGGAAAGCCGATACCGAGAATCACCGCGCTGTGTCCGCGATCGAGAATTCTGGCACGAGAAACTCCGGTCAGTTCCCTCCTCTCCGGTCTTGGGAGCGAGCGCGACGGGCACTTTTCGGGGAAGTACGCTGCGAGCGAGTGGCACAGTGCCACTGTCCGATCTCTCGGCAGCAACGGTGATATCGGCGTTCGCGTCATACGTGGCACTGATGTGTGGTGTCGACGACCTGTGTTTGTCTCTGCCGGTGTCCGGGCGAGTGACTGCTGCGTCGAGATCGTTGCCGGGCGCGATGTCGAACGTGGTTCCTCTGGTACTTCGCGGCGTGGGTGCATCGACACCCTCCTCGGCGGTATGCGTTGTCGAGAGCGCACTGAGCGAGGCACTTCGGCACCAACGTTACCGCCGGGAGGACATGTCCGCTCTGACTGACGGTCGACGGCAGTCAAGAGTGCAATCTTTCGGTCCGGTCGTCAACGTCATGTTGTTCGACAGGGCCCTGAGCTTGGGCGCGGTACGAGGTCACGTCGAGATACTCACGACCGGACCGATCGACGATATCGCGCTGAACGTCTACCCCGGTTACACAGGGAACATTCGCGTCGATCTCGAGGCCAACGGTGCGCTGTACAGCTCTGCCGAACTTTCTGCCCATCATGATCGATTCGTTCGGTTTCTCGAGGTATTCGTCGACACGCCGCCGGATCATCCTGCTCCGTCCCTGTGGACGGATGCCGAGCTGGGAGCCACGAGTCCGGCGCGTGGCGAGCCTTCGATCGAGCCCAGAAGTCTTGATTCTCTTCTGCGTTCCGCAGTGCACCGGGCTGTCGATTCGGTTGCCATCACCGACGGTGACAGATCGTGGACCTACGGGCACCTCGATCGGATGGCGGGACTCTGGAGTCGGCATTTGAAGTCCGTCGATGTGGGCCCCGATGATGTTGTCGTCGTGGCGATCCCGCGATCCATCGAATCGGTCCTGGCAATGTGGGCTGTGGCGCGTGTAGGAGCCACATACGTACCGATCGATCCGGCCCACCCCGCCGAACGGGTCGTGGACATGCTCGGTGTATGCAAACCAAGGATCGGGCTCACGACTTTCGGGATGCGGCGTTCGTTGCCGTACGACCTCGAGTGGCTGTTCTTGGACTGTGACCCCGATGCTTTCGCGCCGTCCTTCGACCCCGAGCCCGCACATGCCGATCATCGGGCTTACATGATCTTCACCTCCGGCTCCACGGGCCGGCCCAAAGCGGTGTCGGTCACTCACCGTGGCCTGGCCAATTTGGCTACCGACATTCGCGAGAAATACGAGCTCGATTCACGCTCTGTCGTAATGCATTGTGCTTCAACCAGTTTTGACACCTCTGTCGTAGAGATGCTCGCTCCCGCTCTGTTCGGCGCCTCGTCGGTGATCTGCCCACCCGAGACCGTTGGTGGATTCGAGCTGGAAGACCTCATCTGCCGTCGTGCCGTGACACATCTACTCGTAACACCTTCGGCGCTCGCAACATTGGCTCCGGAACGGGTGCCCGGCTTGAAATTCCTGATAGTCGGTGGCGAGAAATTACCGCACGAACTGATGCGCCGGTGGGCGCCGTTCGTGCGTGTTCGAAGCGCGTACGGCCCTACCGAGGCGACATGCAGTGTCACCATCACCGACGTCTTGAACGTCGACGATCGTGTGACACTCGGGCGGCTCATGCACGGAGTCGAGGCGGTGGTTCTCGACGCATCGCTCGAGCCGTTGTCCACAGGGGCCGCGGGGGAGCTCTACCTGTCGGGGCCTGGTTTGGCCAGAGGGTACGAGGGTGGAGCGGGTGAGACGGCTGCGCGTTTCGTTGCGTCCACACTTTCAGCGGGGCATCGTATGTTCCGAAGCGGCGATCGGGTCCGATGGACAGACGACGCCCAACTCGAATTCCTCGGTCGCACAGACGATCAGGTGAAGGTGCGTGGGCGCCGAATCGAACTCGGTGAGATCGATTCCGTCCTGTACGGCCACCCGTCGGTGGAGTTCGCCACGACGTTGGTCCGCGATCTGGCCAATGGTTCGCCGGCGCTGGTGAGTTACGTGAAACTGCATTCGGGAATGCTCGACTCGGACGTGAGTATCGAACGCCTTCTGACTCAGAAGTTGCCGGAATACATGATCCCGGTCGTCGTTATTCGAATCGACGCGGTTCCGCTCACCACGAACAGGAAAGTCGATCGGGGCGCGCTCCCCGCTCCCACCTTCGAGCGGAGAGAAGCGGTACGGGTCGCAACACCGATCGAGGCCCGCATCATCCGTACCTTCGAGGGAGTGCTCGGGGCCAGCGAGATCGGCCACAGCGATTCGTTTTTCGATCTCGGGGGAGACTCATTGTCTGCAACTCGCGTGATCGGCCGCCTCAACGCTGAGTTCGGCATCAACCTCGGTGTTCGGGATCTGTTCGACTCGCCGAGCGCCGCCGCGCTCGCGAGTTCCTTCGGCCAACACGTCGGGTGGGTGCCACCGTTGGAACAGGCCGGCGACGCCTCGACGCCGCTGCTCTCACCTGCACAGGAATACATCGGTCGAGAACTCACCTCGCCTGCTCTGTACAACCTGCCCTTCACAATTCGCGTGCGTGGCAGACTCGACCACGACGCGTTGGCTTCGGCCGTGCAGGACGTAATGGTCAGGCACGAAACACTTCGAACCGTGTATCCGGATGTCTCGGGTTCGCCGCGCCCGCTAGTGGTGAATCCGGACCGGATTCCGCGCGGACTTCAAGTGGTCGAAGGGAATTCGAGCGATGCAGAATCGATCGTTCACCAGACGCTCTCTCGGGGTTTCGATGTGCGTTCCGAGATCCCCATTCGCTTGATCGTGTGTGCATACGGTCGGGACGATCATCTGTTGGCGGCGGTTGTCCATCACATTGCGGCAGATGGATGGTCTCTCGCCATTCTCGCGCGCGACTTGTCCGTCGCGTACGAGGTTCGGGCGCGGAATACGCACCCGACGTGGCCGGAGACCGCGGTGCGGTACTCGGACTACGCCATGTGGCGCACGGAAATTCTGGGAGCGCAGGGGGCGCCTACCGACCTCGCTGTCGGTCAACTCGAGCATTGGGCGAGGGTTCTCGACGGGGCACCGAGTGAGAATTCTCTGCCACTCGACCACGCTCGACCCTCGATGTGGACATTCGGGGCCGGGCGAGTCGAATTCTTGCTCGATCCTGAGACTCATCGCGGGCTGAGTATGTCTGCAAAGCGAGCCGAGACCGGGTTGTTCACCGTCGTTCACGCCGTCTTAGCGGCGACACTGAGTGCTCTGTCCGGTGACCACGACATCATCGTCGGTAGCCCGGTCGCAGGCCGGGGCCATCCGAAACTCGACGACCTCGTGGGCATGTTCGTGAACACACTCGTGCTTCGCACATACGTCGACGTTTCGGCGGACTTCGACTCTCTTGTCGCCGAGTGCCGCCGAGTAGAACTGTTGGCGCACGATCACAGCGATGTGCAGTTCGAGCGACTGGTCGACTATCTCGATCCTCCTCGTCATGCGTCGCTGCATCCGTTCTTCCAGGTGGCAATGTCGTTCGAGAACTTCCCTGCCGCAGTGCTCGAATCCGACGGGCTTACCTTCGAGGTCACGCCGCGGCCACTCGACATCGCCAAGTGTGACCTTCATTTTCACTTTGCCGAAGTGTTCGACGAAACCGGTGAACTCGCCGGGATCGAGGCGGCACTCGTCTACTCCGCCGATCTCTTCGACGCAGCGACCGCCACCCTCTTCGCCAAGACTCTGTCCGCAACCGCAGATGCTCTCGTGAGGAGTCCGGATGCGCCGCTGCACGCGCTGGACACGAGATCGTGACGGTCAGCGTGCGGTGTATTCCGGAGTGCAGACATGTTTGTGGATTCCCCGCGAGAGTTCCGCGACGGTCTCGGTCAGTGCCGTGTTCGCCTCGATCAACTGTCGGAGTTGATTGGTGTTGTCGAGGGTATGAACCGCGACTTCACTACTGATGGCATCCGCCCGTTTCGCCGAGATCAACAGAATTGCTCCCTGCATGCCGGCAAGCATCGACAAAAATAGATTCAGCAGAATGAACGGGTAGGGATCGAAACCGGTATTGCCGTTGAACCCTGCCCAGATTCCCATGATCGCGACGAACACGAAGACGAACGGCCACGACCCCATACCGTTGCGGACCACATCGGCCGCACGTTCTCCGCGGGTCAGCTCCGAACCCGTACGGACTGCGGGATGCAGATGCCACCGATTCTTGTTTCCGAGTCTCATGGTCCTGCGTCTCATGGTTCACCATTGTGCGCTTGCCGCTGGTCGTGTTCAGTTCAGGTCGACCATCCTCGGCATTCTTTCGGTCACGAGCGCGGTCTCCCCGCAGCGTATCCACCGTCGACGACAAATTCTGTGCCGGTGGTGTACGTCGCTTCGCTGACGATGAAGCGCACTGTCGATGCTATCTCGTTCGGACTTCCGAGACGCGGGATAGGCTGATCGGCGACGAAGGGCAAACCGCCGAAATCATTTGTCGCTGAGCCTTGTATCGGTCCGGGGTGAACGGAACATACTCGCACGTCGTTGCCGCACAGGTCGAGGGCCGCCGCCTTAGTAAGCCCTCGAAGGCCCCATTCGCTGGCAACGTAAGCACCCATTCCCTGGTATCCGGTCAGACCCGCTGTGGAGGAGATGTTCACGATTGCACCTCCGCCCGCGGTTGTCAGGGACTTTGCAGCACAGTGTATTCCGAGCCATGCCCCGTACAGGTTGGTATTGAGGACATGTTTGAACTGTGTGGGGCGTTGTAGTTGCACGCTTCCCGACTCGATGATTCCGGCATTGTTGACGAGGACGGACAGATGTCCGAAAGTTGACTCGGCTGTGTCGATGGCGGATTCCCAACTCTCCGGTTGTGTCACGTCGAGACGCTGGAACGCCACGCGGTCACCGAGTTTCGATGCTGTGGCGTTTCCTTCTCCTTCGAGGAGGTCGCCGATGAGGACTCCGAAGCCTTCTTCGGACAGGGCTTTGGCGATGGCCGCACCGACCTGGCTCGCTCCTCCGGAAATGAGAGCGCTTCTTCCGTTGTGGTCGGTCATGCGTAGCCCCTCAGTTGAAGTTGTCCGCCTTGCTGTCGAGATAGCTGATGATGCGTTGCCGCGCGAGTCGTTCGCTGAGTTCAGGTCGGGCTTGCGGCGTTGTCCAGGACAGATCGTCGAGGCAGCCTGTCACGACGATGTTGATGCATTCCGCCGAGATGAGTCCCTTGAACTCCGCGACGAGTCGATTGACTGTGGCGGAGTATTGGTTGCGGTCCGAGGGCGACTTCGGTGGTGATTGGGGTTCGAGGTGCGTTGTCACGTGTTCTGGTCCTTCTGGCGGGTGGGGGACGGCATGATCAGCAACGGGCAGGACGCTGTGTGCATGAGACGGCGACTCGTCGAGCCGAGTAGCATCGACGAGAATCCGCCCCGTCCTCGCCGTCCCACGAGTACGAGTCGCGCCGATTTCGATTCGATTTCCAATTGCCTTGCAGGATTGTCACGTACGACGACACATCGAACGGCGACGTCGGGGTACTCCTGCCTCCACCCCGCAAGCCTTTCCGCCAAGACCGCATGCTCGGCGGTTGAGATCGTGTCCCAGTCCAGCGATACACCGTCAGGATCGGAGCGAAACACGGTTGTAAGGTCGGAGTCGCTCCAGGCATGGACTGCAGTTAGCTCCACTCCGTGGATTGAAGCGGCCTCGAACGCTTCGGCAATCGCGGGTTCGCTGTTCTCTGTCCCGTCGATACCCACCACTATCGGGCCGCTCATCTGCGGCTGTTTCGAATTCGGGACGTTTCGGATGACTGCGACAGGCACGTTCGAATGGAGAACCACTGCCGCGCTGACGGAGCCGAGTATCGCGTCGGCGAATTGATTGAGCCCGTGCGATCCGACGACAAGCATCGCAGCCGTGCGGGCTTCGTCAAGGAGTACTTCTACACCGTTTCCGAATCTCAGCTTGTCGACGATCTGTAATTCTCTGTCTCCCAGCGTCGCTGCGGACAGCAGCGCCTCGGAACGAGCTGTGGAGAGTCGTTCGCGACCAACAGTTCGTTGGTCTGGAAACCGTGGTGCACCGAGTTTGACAGCACCGCCGAAAGTGTCTGCGTCGTCAGGCATCACGGACAGTAAGTGGAGCGGTCGAGTGCGAAGTACGGCTTCTCGGGCCGCCCATCGAACTGCGGACAGCGCCGGCGCCGACCCGTCGACACCCACCACGATTGGTGCTCCGCGGTTCATGACGTTTCCTCTGATTCGAAATCCCGTGTGGTGCGAGCTGCCTCGCGGATCGACTCAGCCCAGGAGCGAACCGAAGCCCAATCCCGGAAGTCGCCTTCGGGCGCGTGAACGACTCGTACGGCCACTCGTTCACCGAACCCCAATCCTTCGCGGTCGAGTTTGCCTGCGAACGATTTGTGTTCGACTGCACCGGTCTTCTCCATCAAGGTGGCGATGTCGGATGGAACACCGGTCGTGGATTCGCCGGAACCGATCGGTCCCGAGGAGAACAGCCAAACCTGGCGAAGCCGCAATGCATCCGAGAAGCGTTTGGTGAATTCCTCTGCGTCCTTCATCCAGTGCCCCATATAGATCGCGCTCCCGAGAACTATCGTGTCGTACTCGGTGAGTTCGAGAACGTCGTCAGGCTGGCGGCGGTCGGCGTCCATTCCGCTCTCTCGTAGGGATTTTGCGAGAAAATCTGCGATTTCGCTTGTCGAACCGTGGCGGCTTGCGGCCGTGACCAGTGTCTTCATCCAATGCTCCGCTCGGGAATCAACAGGGCGATTGCTCACGTGCACTCGCCGTGCTCGGGTGATCGTGATTCGAATTGTGCCGGGGTCAGGACTTCCTGGTCAGGGCCGCGAGGTGCACGAAAAAGGGTCTTTCGGCCTTCTGATCCGTGTGCCGCCGACACCTGTGGTGGTGGTTGTTGTGGGCTAGCGTCGACGGCAGGTAGCGACTCGACCGGTACGGCTGCTCAGGAGGCCCGGGAATGAATCAACCGAAAACTGCGAGTTTGGTGAGCGAGGCCGGGGATACGGTGACGGTCTCAGGGGAAGGGAGCACAGTCAGATCGTTCCCGGTCGGGGTATGGATGCTGACAGACGGTCGGCGCGTGGTGATCGTTGGTGAAGGTGGACCACTGTCGACGGCGACCGTCGACGGCAGCGCCCTGGTGGCTGCGGTACATGCGCGATGGCCTGGCGCTGTCGTGCTCGAGAGGACGCCTGTCACGGGCAGCGCTGCTGACCCGAGAGCGTATTCGGCCAGGTATGTCGAGGTTCGCGATGACGGTTCCCACGGCGAGCCTGCGTATGCGGATCTATCCGACGCCGGGTTCGCCCTGGGGCCGTCGATCGACGCCTCCTGACTGCCCCGCTGTTCGGACCCCTAGCTGTCCGGACCTCCTACTTATCCGAACTCACGGTGACCGAGGAGCCTGCAGCAAGTGTGTAGCTGGTGTCGTGGATCGAAAGCTCGATCGGTGGGATATCTTTTGTCTCCGATGCCACAGTCACATCCGAATGGGTGCACTGGATTCGAAGACGGTGGCCACGGTAACAGATCGTGAAGGCAAGTTCAGGCAGCTCGAGGGGTAATTGCGGATGCAGCCACAGAATATCGTCCCGGAAGTCGAGCCCTGTGTAGCAGCGTTCGAGAATATCGATCGCGCCCGCCATCGCGCCGAGATGGATTCCTTCCCTGGTACTTCCGCTCCGAGCGTCGGACAGATCCGCGGCCAGGGCATCGCGGAGCATGGCCCACGACTGTGATCGGTTGCCTCGCACAAGGACCCATGTGTGGGAAATTCGGCTCAGTGTCGAACCGTGCGTCGTGCGCTCGAGGTAGTAATCGATCATCTCCGGGATCACGGAGGGATCGAACTCGTACCCCAATCGTGTGATCAACTCGGTCAGTTCCTCCGCGGTGAAGACGTAGAGCAACATGAGGATGTCTGCCTGTTTCGAGGCCTTGTAGTGGATCGGCGAGTCTCCCTCTGCCTCGAGTATGAGATCCAGGCGCCCGATGTCCCCGTATCGTGACCGGTAGTCGGCCCAATCCAGCTCGGTCAACGCGCCGAAACCCTCGAATTGACTGATCAGGCCGTTGTCGAGGAAAGTCAGGCGCAGTCGCCTACTCAGTCGGTCCCACGACACCAACTCCTTGTCGCTCACATCGAGGCGCCCAGGGAAGTATCGGTTGTCATTGCGGAGTACCCGAACCGCCTCGACCGCACGTATGAGCGACCATTCCGTCATGACGTTCACGTATGCGTTGTTGTCGATCCCGGTGCCGGGGCGGTCGGGATAGCCGTCATGGAATTCATCTGGGCCCATGACACCGCGGATATCGTATCTGTCGTTGCTCGCGTCGTATTCGGACTTTGCCATCCAAAATCGCGCATTCTCGATGAGTAGATCGACCCCGTGACGAGCGAGAAATTCCAGATCGGTTGTCGTTTGCCAATATCGCCAGACATTGTGGGCGATTGCGAGGTTGACGTGGTACTGGCGACGAGAGTGATCGGGCATCCAGTGGGCAGACCTGGGGTTGAAGAGGAAGGGCGGTGTTTCTTCTCGACCGTCGCTGCCGCTTTGCCAGGGACAGAGAGCGCCGCGCAGATTCAGGCCTCGGGCGTTTCGGTGCGCCTGGGCCAATCGTCTGCACCGATAGAGCAGCAAGGACGATGTCAACTCCGGAAGGCGGCGCGTCAGGATTGGCATAACGAACAATTCGTCCCAGAAGACGTGACCGCGGTATGCCTCGCCATGGAGTCCTCGTGCGGGAACTCCGACGTCGAGATCTGTTGTGTGGGTCGACAGTGTCTGAAGTACGTGAAGGAGTAGTACGTTCGTCGCCAGAGCAGAGGAGTCTTCTGTAGCGAGGGTAATGGCGAATTGGTGCCAGAGTCCGTCCCAAGCGGCGCAGTGGCGTCGAAACAGTGCGTCGTGGTTCTCTGCTTCCTGGACTCGTTGCCACGCGGCGGACTTCGGGTCGAGAGTTGATTTATCGCGAGAGGTGAAGAGCGCCGACGTCTTCTCGATGGTGACGGGTTTGGCGACGGTGATTCGGCAGCGGATGACCTGCACGATTCCAGTGTGGTCTGTGTTCACGTGGCGGTGGTGTTGCGTGATTGATCCGTCGATGTCGGCTAGGCGGAGACGCTCGGCTTGGGTGATTCGAATGTGGGAGTTAGTGGTTTGGACCGTTGCGGAAATGCATTGGTCGTCGACGGTGTCCAAAGCGAGGACTTCGAGGTGTTTTTTGGCCAGTTTCGAATAGTCCGGAACATTGTTGTTGACGACGTCGGTGGTGATGCCGGATCTGATGTCGATTGTTCCATCCCAGTTTTCGGCTGCGACGGTCATGGTGATCGCGGCTACGTGTGGATCGTCCATCGATACGATCCGGCGTTGTCGAATTCGAGTGACGCGACCGCGCGTATCGCGGAATACACTTTCTCTGGAACAGATTCCGTGCTCGAGATCGACTGCTTCGTGGTGGTGCGTGACAAGCGTTGATTGGGATTGGAGCAGTTCTCCGTCAGGTCCTGTGACGGTAAATGTCGTCCAGTCCGGCAGATTGACCGCGCTTTCGTCCTCGCGTAAGTGTCCGTCCATATCCGAGGTGAGTCGGTTGTAGCACCCCGCGACATATGTGCCGGGATAGTGGAGGCCGTCGTCGTGGGACTCAGACAACGCGCCTCTCGTGGCAAAGTAGCCATTTCCCATGGTCGACATGGTCTCGCGTAGGCCAGTGGCGCTCGGGTCGATCCCGCGATATTCGAGTGTGGAGTTGGGCTCATTTCCTGATATACAGAGTCGGCATCCAGGATCGTGGTTATCGCCTTCGCGCGTTGTGGCCGTGACGAAGTGGAAGGCGACCTCGCCGATGGCGGTGACGGCGAGGTCGGCGCCGTTCTCGGTGAGAGAGTCGAGATTTTCGCTTGGACCAAGACCGATTCGCAGACCGAATCCACCGGATCGGGCGGCGCGGATTCCAGCGATCGAGTCTTCGACGACGACGCATTCGGCTGGCGGGATCGACAGTCTTCGTGCGGTTTCCAGATAGGTGTCTGGATCCGGCTTGCCGTCCAACCCGAGTAGTGCAATGTCGGCGCCGTCGAGTCGGATGTCGAAATAGTCAGAGACACAGGCGATCTCGAGTACTCGTCGCGCGTTTTTGCTTGCCGACACCACAGCAGTGAGTACGCCGGCGGCGCGTAGTTGCTGAACCCACCTCACGGTCGGGGCGATCACCCCGACTCCTTCTCGTTCGAGTTCCGCGAGGAAGAATCGGTTTTTGCGCTCGAGGAGATTATTGACGGTAGTGGCATCGGGAGGATCGTCGGGATGCCCCAGGGGAAGTTCGATTTTCCGCGATTCGAGGTATGACCGGAGGCCCTTCTGTCTTTCTTTGCCGTCGATGAATTCTCGATAGTCCTCGTCGTCGAGTTCCACATCGCCGACGTCGTCGTGCGCGCTCAATTCGTGAAACAGGCGCCCCCAGGCGGCTCGATGGGTATGTCGGGTGTCGGTCACGACACCGTCCATGTCGAACAAGACAGCGCGAAAGACGCGTCTACGAATGATCACCGACGCGTGTTCGGAGGTCGCCGCGCGCCAGATAGTCATGGCACCAGCACTGCTGCGCCCGTGACTCGATCTGCCGCCAAGTCTTCCAGTGCCCGATTCGCTCCGCTGAGTGGATAGGGCATGGTGCTGACGTGGAGGTGATGATTGTCCGCGAATTCGAGAAACTCCTGTGCATCTCGCCTGGTGTTCGAAGTTACCGATCGAACCTCGCGTTCGTAGAACAGGTGCTTCTGGTAGTTCAGTGCAGGTACATCCGTGAGGTGTATTCCGGCGATTGACAGGACGCCGGCTCGGTCCAGTGCTTCGAGGGCAGTGGGAACGAGATCGCCGACTGGCGCGAAAAGGATTGCCGAATCGAGCAGTTCCGGTGGATGGTCGTATGCACCTTGCACCGATGCGGCTCCGAGATCGTGGGCCAGTTCGCGCGCGGATTTGCTGCGCGTCATCACATGCACCTGTGCGCCTCGAGCAAGTGCGACCTGCGTCGCAAGGTGTGCACTTGCGCCGAAACCGTAAACTCCCAGCCGCCCACCTTCCGGCAGGTCGGCACGCTCGAGCGCACGGAATCCGATGATTCCCGCACAGAGTAGCGGTGCGAGTTCGTCGTCCGTATACCCAGACGGGAGTTTGAGTGCGAATGCTTCTGATATAGAAGTATATTCGGCAAATCCACCGTTGACATCCCAGCCGGTATAGGTGGAGTTCGGGCACAGGTTCTCAGCGCCGCGTAGGCAGTAGCGACACACACCGCACGTCGAATGAAGCCACGGAATCCCCACACGGTTACCGGGCTTGAAGGCGTCGACAGCCGTCCCGACCGCCTCGACGAGCCCGACAACTTCGTGACCCGGTACGACGTTGCGTCGGTGAACCGGAAGGTCGCCTACGGCGACGTGGAGGTCGGTGCGGCACACTCCGCACGCGAGAACACGGACCAGTAGTTCATTCGCGCCGATTTCCGGGCGGGGGACCAGTCGCCTGACAAGTGGATGCGTCCCGAGCGAACCGGGGGCGTCGACATGCCACGACATCATCCACTCGTCGGAGGGCGTGCGGGGTGTCATCTCGATCATCGATGGCTGTTGACGACCAACACCGGACAGTGTGCGTCGTGGAGGACTTCTCGACAGGTGCTCCCTAGAAGCATGCCGCTGAATCCGCCGCGGCCGCGGCGTCCCAGAACTACCAACTGTGCCCGCTCGGTGTGGTGGACGAGATTTTGACCCGGCTTGTCCTTGACTACGACAGTATTTACTGGCACATCGGGGTAACGATCGCCGAATCCGGCCAGGCTCTCGGCGAGCAGTGCACGTTCGGTGTCTTGGCGGGCTCGCCAATCGACCTCCCGAAACTTCGAGAAGACAACGTCGAGAACTACGTCCGACCAGGCGTGGACGGCGACAAACTCGACGCCACGTAGTGACGCTTCCTCGAAGGCAGTGGCGATGGCTGGTTCGCTGTGTACGCTGCCGTCGACCCCGACTACTACGGGGCGAGAGGAGACGTCCTCGTCGCCGCCGAGTCCTCGGACGACGGCGACCGGGCACAGTGAATGCACTGCCAGCGACGAACTCACCGAACCCAGGAGACCTCCGGTGTATTCGCCGTGCCCGCGGCTTCCGACGACGATGACCCGGGCAGTTTTGGAAGTTTCACGGAGCACCGGTATGGGTGGATCCGAAGCCAATTCGACGTCGATCTGGACTGTTCGTTCGCCGACCGCTTGTTTCGCCAGTTCGGTGGCCTCGGCAAGTCGTTTTTTGGCGGCTGCTTCTTGTTCGTCGAAATAGAAGGCCGGCATCCCGATGGGTACGCCATAGGTGGTGGGAGTGAACATCGTCGTCAGCAGGAGTAAGGGTGCAGCTCGGAGGGCGGATTCGTGAGCGCCCCACCACACTGCGTCCCGTGACTGCGAAGATCCGTCATACCCGACAACAACGGGTGGATTGTTTTTCACAACTGATCTCCTTCTCGTCGGAACGGATGTCAATTGGCCGTGACCGAATCCTTCGTGACCGAGGCTGTCTATGGCAGAGGAGAAAGTCATTTTCGGTGTCACCAGTCGGATTGGGCCGACCTTCACAGGGTCGGCGTTGCGGTGACCATTGGCACTTATGCGGAGCGGACGACCCTGCGACGCTTCTACTGAGAGCGGCACGTGGGACTTCGGGCCGCTGAGATCGGAGGAGACATGAACCTCACCAAACCGGATTCGAGTGTCGTACAGCTCGCCGTCGATCTCGCGTGTCGGGCGCCGTCCTTGCACAACAGCCAACCGTGGCGGTGGACGTACGCCGACGGGCGGTTACAGCTGTTCGGCGATCACCGTAGACTTCTCCGGGCAGCTGACCCGACCGGACGGCAACTGCATATCAGTTGCGGCGCCGCACTCGATCACCTCCGAGTGGGCCTGCTGGGGCTACGTTGGAGTGTCGACATTCACTACGAAGACCGCGGAGTCTCCCCGAATCTATTTGCCACGGTAGAGTTTCGGCACGATGCGCGGCCGCGCTCGCACGACTTCGACATGCTCGCCGCGATACGTCGGCGGCGCACCGACCGCCGCGCTTTCGGGATGTTCGACGCAATCGACGAGCTGACCGACTCTGTGGCGGAAGTGGGTCGCAAACTTGACGTCGGCGTAACGGTACTGGGCTCGGAGCAACGAGCCGGTCTGCTTCGCGCAACCCAAGCGTCGGCCGCTGCTCGCCGATACGACTCCGAGTATCAAGCGGAGTTGCATTGGTGGGCTGGGCATTCCATGTCCTCGGGTGGAATTCCGGAGACTTCGCTTGTTTCCGGTGGTGGCAGCGTCCCCATCGCCCGGACTTTTCCCGCGCGCCGTAATGCTGCGATGGGGGACCAAGGTGCAATCGACGAATCGACGGTAGTGGCAATTGGCACAACCACTGACAGCCGGCGCGACTGGCTGCGGTGTGGTCAGGTGCTCTCGTCGATACTGCTCGAAGCGACGGTTCGGGGCGCGGCGACGTGCCCGCTGTCACATATGACCGAAGTGCCTGGCAGTCGTGCTCTGCTCAACCGGTTGGTGCCGGAAGTCGGCGTTCCTCAGATGCTGGTTCGTATCGGGCGTGCGCCTGGCGGCACTCCACCCGTCATGACTACTCGTAGGTCGATGTCCGAGGTCCTTACCGTGACGTGACGAACTTGTCGGGCAACACCCTTTGGGTGCAGTGACGTCCGCGTTCGCTGATTCGTTCGTCGGGCTATGGGTAGTCGTTGAGTGCGTGCTGCGTGAGGTGAGGACGGATGATCACATGACCGACGTATTTCTGGTAGACGATCACGAGGTTGTGCGCCGTGGCCTCGTGGAGTTACTCGAGGGAGACCCGGGCCTGAGGGTAGTAGGGGAGGCGTCGAATTATGCCCACGCGATGGCACGAATACCTGCTCTGAAACCAGACGTGGCTGTTCTCGATGTTCGGCTTCCGGATGGAAACGGGATCGAACTGTGTCGCGAGTTGTTGTCGAAGTTGCCTGCACTGCGGTGCCTCATCCTCACCTCGTTCGAAGACGATCAGGCGATGCTCGATGCGATTCTGGCCGGTGCCAGTGGCTACGTGATCAAGGACATCAAGGGACTGGACTTGGCCAGGGCGGTGCGAGATGTCGGCGCGGGGAAATCGTTGCTCGACAACAGAGCTGCTGCGGCGTTGATGGCGAAATTGCGCACCGATGCAGCTGACAAGAACGGCCCATTCGAGGAACTGAGCCAGCAGGAGCGCGTATTGCTGGGATTACTTGGTGAAGGCCTGACGAATCGACAGATTGCGGCGCGAATGTTTTTGGCGGAGAAGACCGTGAAGAATTACGTTTCCCGTTTGTTGAGCAAACTTGGAGTCGAGCGTAGAACTCAAGCGGCGATACTGGCAACGAAGATGCACGAGCACCTTCCGCAGCCATGACTCACTCCGAGCCGGGTTCTGAAGCTCATGCCGGAACGGTACCGAACGACTTAGGCCTTCCGTCCGATGAACTCATACATGTCGACGGTCTGCTCGAAGCTCTACTGGCGGTCACGGCGGGACTCGACTTGGATGCCACCCTGCGCACGATCGTCAAATCCGCTATCGCGTTGGTCGATGCCACGTTCGGTGCGCTCGGAGTGGTCGGCGACAGTGAGGAACTGAAGCAATTCGTCTACGAAGGAATCGACGAGACCGGGCGGGAACTGATCGGTGACCTCCCCCGCGGACGCGGTGTGCTCGGCGCCCTGATTTCTGATCCGAAGCCACTGCGGTTGGATGATCTGTCAGAACATGAGGCCTCCGTGGGTTTCCCTGACCATCATCCGCCGATGAAAACCTTTCTCGGCGTACCGATACAGACTCGTGGCCAGGTGTTCGGCAATCTCTACCTCACCGAGAAGACGAACGGGCGAGCTTTCACCGCGCACGACGAGATGATCGTTCTCGCGCTCGCATCGGCCGCCGGCATCGCGATCGACAACTCCCAGCTGTACGCCCTGACGAAAATGAAACAAGAATGGCTGCGCGCGACCGGCGAGGTAACGACAGCGTTGTTGGCCGGCGCCGACACACGGGGAGTTCTTCAACTGATCGCAGACAAGTCGCTGTCACTCACTTCATCTGACTGCGCATTTCTGGCGGTACCTGCGGATCCTGAACTGACAGCCGTAGAGACCGCCGAGTTGGTGGTCTCTGTCGCGAGCGGACTGGATTCCGAAGCTTTGGTCGGACACGGTATTCCGATGGACTTCTCCACATCGGGCGCGGTCTACCGGAAAAAACTTCCGATCATGACGGAGTCATTGGAATTCGATCCGGGGTTCGGTGAGGGACATGACTACGGACCTGCGATCGTGCTGCCACTTCGAGACGGACAAGAGGTTCGAGGAGTCCTGGCGGTATTGAAATTGCGCGGGACGGAGCAGTACGGTACGGATCAGGTGGCGTCCATGTCTGCCTTTGCCGATCAAGGGGCTGTTGCACTGCGGCTGGCAGACAATCAACGTCGAATGCGGGAACTCGACATACTTGCTGACCGTGATCGGATCGCGCGTGACCTTCACGATCACGTAATTCAGCGAATCTTCGCTGTCGGATTGTCGGTTCAAGGCACGCTCCAGCTTGCGCGAGCTCCTGAAATACATCAAAGGCTCAGTGGGACCATCGACGACTTGCAGGACATCATTCAGGACATTCGCCGTGCCATCTTCGACTTGCATGCGACCGAGGACGGCGCCCCCTCACTACGGAGTCGCCTGAACCAAGTTGTCGCCGAGACGAGCGCTGACACCGACTTGCGGGTGACCGTCCAAATAAAGGGTCCACTGTCGGTCGTCGATCCGACTCTGGGCGAGCAAGCCGAGGCGGTGGTGCGAGAGGCGCTCAGCAATGTGGTCCGACACGCGCACGCGTCAACCGCGGCGATCGTCATAGACGTAGACGATTCCTTGACCGTCACGATCAAGGATGACGGAATCGGCTTACCATCAGGGGCGCACCGGCGCGGGCTGAAGAACCTGTGCGAGCGAGCATTCGCCTTGGGTGGGACCTTTGACGCACAGTCCTCCGCAGGAGGTGGTACAACTCTCGTCTGGTCGGTTCCCCTTCCGGATGGGAACGAGTGACGATGACCAAGATTCTGATCGCGTACGCGAGTGCCAAAGGATCGACGCGAGGTGTAGCCGGAAGGATCGCAGAACGGTGTGGTGCTGCAGGATTTGACGTGACGATGTTTCCTGCGGTCGAGAGCCCAGGGCACGAATGGTTCGACGCTGTGATCTTGGGAAGCGCCATTCACGACATGGATTGGTTGCCCTCCGCCACAGTCATTGTCGATCGACGGAGGGTGGCAGTGAAGACTCAACCGGTGAGGGCCTTCTCGGTCGCGACATGGGGCGAGACATCGACGTTTCTGTCTACGCAACTGACTCGTCGAATCAGAAAGTCTGCGTCTGAACCGAGGACGGTGACAAAACTTCGCAAATCGGCGGACTTGCGAGACCATCGCCGGTTCGCTGGTGCGTTGACACGTGGAGACTGGCTGCTGGTCGGCGCATTGTCTTCAAGATCATGGGCGGTCGATACTCGGCTGCTCGAGACTGGGCCGACATCGATGCGTGGGCGGACAAGATCACGGAACAACTCCGTGGCGGTGAATTCAAGTACTCCGCACGAACCGAGGATGCCTCACGACAGTTCGATGATTGACAAAGGGCCGTAGCGAACAGTGCGGGGCGAGGCGCACGATCAACAGAGACGTTTGCCGCTCGTCCGACAGCAGACGACTTCGACGAGAGTGATCGAACCATGGTGCGCTACGTGAGCGCGGATTCCGAGACGATCAGCAACGCTGTCCGTTGGGCCTGCGCGGCGCCGTCTGTTCACAACGTCCAACCGTGGGCGTGGCGACTGCGTCGCGGTGAACTTGAACTCCGCGTCGATCGGCTGCGCTCGATCCCGGTGGAGGATTCTGCCGGCAGGCAGCTGATCATCAGCTGTGGCGCCGCCTTGCATCATTTGCGAGTTACATTGGAACACAACCTCATCGAGCCGATTGTCGCGACTTTTCCCGACCGTGGGCAACCGGACCTGCTCGCGGTGATCACCTTCAGAGGGCGAGCGCGGGCGATGAGTGCCGACGCGGGCCTCTTCGCATCGTTGGAACGCCGCCGCTCCGACCGACGGCCATTCGATGCACCCCCCGTCGGGTCGCTGGTCGGCCTTGCTCAGCACGCCTCGGTTTTCGGGGCGTCGGCAATCAGTTTGTCACCGCAGTTCGGGGACATGCTCGCCCGAGCGGCCACAGTGGCCGCAGAGCAGCATCAGAGCGATCCGGCGTACTGGAACGAGTTGGAGAGTTGGATACGCTCGGCTCCGACAGCAGACGGTGTTCCGCGCAGTGCGTTGCCGGATGCATTGTCGATTCACGAGTCTGCGTCTGCACGAGCGTTTCCTTCGGGCCAACTGAGGATCGGGCCTGGAGTGAGGGACGATGCAGCATTGATACTGATCAGTACGTTTTCGGACACACCGATCGACTGGCTGAACGCAGGTCAGGCGATGTCCTCGCTGCTGTTACATGCCACCGCGTCGCACCTGGCGACCTGCCCTCTGACACATTTGACCGAAGTGGAATCAAGTCGGGAAATCGTTCGAGATGTTGCTTCGAGATCCGGCGAGACACTTCAGAATCCACAGGTGATGATTCGTGTCGGGTTGGAGAGAGAACCGTCCGACGCGGTGATCGATGCCGCAGGGAGCGAAACACGTATCGAGGAACATCGGACAGGGGGCACAGGCCGTCGTCCACTCGAAGAGGTGCTCACCGTGTCGAGTTGACACCTTTACCCACACTCACTGACCGGCGCCAGACATCTACGGCCGACTCGGCGCTGACGTCGATGGATGTGTCGGTATCGATCGCGGTCGATTCGGGCCAAGGGTCGTGGCCTTGCGCGATGGCGGCTGCAGTAGCCGTCGTGGCGTCGGAAAGCGTATTCGTGCGCGTTGCTATTCGTTGAACGGCGACAGGTAGCGGTGTGCTGGTCGACAGGCTGATCAACGTCGACGCTGTTGAGGTGCATAACAGTTCGGCTTCCCTGCGGTGTCGAGACCGAGCCCATGTTGCATCGAGTACGACCGACTCACCCATCGAGAGATGATCGCGGGCACGATCGAGCATTTCGCTGTAGACGGTGTGAACCGAGTCGGGCGAATACAGTCCCGATTGATAGGCGTCGGCGGAGCCGCGGAGTGCGCCGGCATCGACGAGCTCGCGCCGCACGCGGTCGCTGGAGATGACTGTAGCGCCGGTGTGTGCGGCAAGAGCGAGGGATAATGTCGTTTTACCGGTTCCCGGAAAGCCGCCCACCAGGCATAGTCGAACTTCGCCGTTGCGCAGGTGGTTGTCGGCAAGATCAAGGTGCCGTTCGAGCGCGGCCTGACTATTCGAATCGCCTTGCTGCAGACGCAGAGCGTCGACCTTGGCACGAACCGTGGCGCGATAGGCAATGTAATGGTCGATCAACGAAATCGGCGGCTGGTCCTTCGATTTCGTGACGATCGAGGCAAGGAACTCCCTCGCAAGATCCTCATAGCCGAGGAACTCCAGGTCCATGGCGAGGAAACAGCTGTCGTCGAGAATATCGACGAATCTGAGTTGGTCGTCGAAGTCGAGGCAGTCGAGAATCTTGGGTCCGTCGGGCAGTACGAAAATATCGTCCGCGAGAAGGTCTCCGTGGCCGTCCACGATGCAACCTTCGGCGATTCTCGAATCGAACAGGGACCGACGCCCACACAGGTATCTCGTAGACAGCGCCTCGAGGTGATCGAGTCGGCAGGGCGGGAGGAGACCCGAACACAATTGGCGCAATTCGGCAAGATTCGATACCCATCGGTGTCCGACGCCTGTTGATGTTCCTTGTTCGGATATTCGCTCGCCCCTGGCTGCTCGCCTGTGAAAGTCCGACACTGCCGCTGCGATCTCGTCCAATGCGTGTGCGACATCCTGGTTCGTCGCAGCCAACGCGGACAGTCTTCGCTCATCGGGCATACGCACCATCACCAGAATCGGCTCGCTCGACTGGTCGACCGGGTCGACCACGTGCGTCACTCCGCGGTAGACACCCTCGCAGATCCTTTGATTCAACGTGAGTTCACGTTGCAGAGCGTCCTCTCGTCGTGAAGGTTCGCTGAAGTCGAGGAATGGCGTGGAGATGGCCTTTTTGATCTTGTACGCGCGGTCACCTACAAGTATGACGACCCCGGTAGTCGTTTCCTTTACGTCGAGATACGAAGCATGAATGCTCATCTGATCTCCCCTCGTACTGCAGCGGTTCCCACGCGGAGACGCTCGATTCCTCGATCCTTCAAGTCTGGACGAAACAGCGGTCAGCCGTCGCGGGGCATTGCGATGACTTAGTCGGGCATTACGGCACTAGTGGTCACAGCGCGGCAATGACGACGCTGGAATCATGTCGCCTATCCGAGACCTGTTCCAGCGCTTGACAACGAAAGCCGAGTCCCTTCTCCTGGCCGCGACTGTGTGTGCGCTCGCCGGTGGCGTTCTCGCCTGGTCACTCGATCAGCGCGCCGTTGCCGACGGGATGTGGGCCTTGGGCACAATTGCGGCGTTGCTGCCGGCAGGGTGGTGGGTTGTCGACGGGTTGCGCAGAGGACGGGCGGGCGTCGATGTCATTGCAGTTCTGTCGCTGCTCGGAACGATTTGGGTAGGGGAGTATCTGGCCGGTGCGTTGATTGCAGTCATGCTGGCGACCGGGCGAACCCTCGATGCGGCGGCCAATAGTCGAGCGGCGCGAGATCTTCGTTCCCTTCGTGAACATGTTCCGAGGACCGCGCAACGCGAAGAGTGCGGCCAACTTCGGACGGTGGCAGTCGACGAGATCGAGCCAGGCGACCGAATCTTCCTCAGCTCCGGGGACGTCGTACCCACGGACGGATGGATTGTCGGCGAACCGGCAGTCTTCGACGAATCCGCTCTGACGGGTGAATCGAAAGTGGTGGAGCGCTCGATCGGCGACCCGGTTCGCAGTGGCGTGGTGAATGCGGGTGGTGGTTGTCGAATCGAGTCGAGTCGGACGGCCAGATCGAGCACGTACGCGGCGGTGGTTTCGCTTGCCCAGGAAGCGGCCGCCGACAGTGCGCCGATCGTGCGTGTGGCCGACCGCGTGGCGGCGTGGTTCATACCCGTGACACTGCTCGTGAGTGGCTTTGCGTGGATGTCGAGTGGCTCTGCCACACGTGCGATTGCCGTACTAGTCGTCGCGACCCCGTGTCCGCTTTTGCTGGCTGCACCCGTTGCTATCGTTTCCGGTCTCTCACGGGCATCGCGGATCGGTGTGATCGTCAGGTCCGGCGGTGCACTGGAGAGGCTCGGAAATGTCAAGACTCTCGTTATCGACAAGACGGGGACTTTGACCACAGGGAAACCCACACAATCGGATATCGTCTGCGGAGAGGATATCGACAGCTCTTCAATTCTCCGCCTGGCTGCATCCGCAGACCAAGTGTCCTCACATATCTTGGCGGAGTCCATCGTTCGAAGTGCGCGAGCGCAGGGTTTGTTACTCAGTACACCCGAATCTGTGACCGAACGGCCAGGGTATGGAGTGACCGCAACGGTCGACGGTCATGTCGTCGAAGTCGGCAGAATCGCCGGCGCGATCGACCGCCCCGGCTGGGCCGCATCAGTGGAGAATCGCGCGAGGCTCGACGGAGCGGTCGTGGTGTGGGTGCGGATCGACGATCAACTCAGCGGGGCGCTACTGCTGATCGATCCGATTCGCAACGACGCACCTTGGACGATACGGCGCTTGCGATCGGCCGGCATCGGCAAGATCGTGATGCTGACTGGCGACCGTCCGGAACCTGCAGTCGAGGTCGGATGTGTCCTCGGACTGGACGCGGTTTATGCGGAACAGGAACCTGCCGACAAGGTCGTGCGAGTACGCGAAGAATCCGAGCGCGCGGTGACCGTCATGGTGGGAGACGGAATAAACGACGCGCCGGCGCTGGCCGCAGCATCGGTCGGTATCGCCATGGGTGCACGAGGTGCGACGGCATCGTCTGAAGCGGCTGACATCGTCTTGACGACCGACCGGTTGTCTCGGGTAGCCGATGCAATGGATATTGCTCGGCGATCTCGTCGAATTGCTGTGCAGAGTGCCACTGTCGGCACCGGGCTTTCTGTGGTCGCGATGGCTTTTGCAGCGTTCGGATTGCTGGCTCCGGCGGTGGGTGCCTTGTTGCAGGAGTTGATAGATGTTGCAGTGATACTGAACGCGTTACGTGCGCTTGGGCACGGACGGTCGAGTGTGCCGAAGCTCGAACCTGAGTTGGAGCGGATGCTTCGCGGATTCTCCACGGAGCATCGTCGTATGCGCGCAGATCTCGATTCGATTCGTGTCGCTGCGGATGCTCTCTCGGGTGACGACCGTGTGTTGGCAATGCGGCGACTTCATCAGACCAATCGGTTTCTCCAGGAGGTGGTTCTTCCGCACGAGCGGGCCGAGGGGGCGAAACTGTATCCAGCACTAGAGCGTTCGTTGGGTGGCGCGGATTCCATCTCGGCGGTGGCCGACGCTCACTCCGAGATCGAGAGACTCTGCCGACGGGTCGAGAATCATGTCAGGGCCGCGGACAAGCTGGGAGCGGTAGACGATGCTCAGGTCGGAGACCTTCTCGCGTGTCTCTACGGTCTCTATGCGGTGCTGAAGTTGCATTTCCGTCAGGAAGAAGAGAGCTATTTCGTCCTCGCAGATCGATCGGAGAGGGAAGGGAGTAGCAGTTGATCTGCGTCGCAGACGAATCCAGTCGCAGACGAATCCACTTGGACTTTTGTTACTTCATGCGTGTGGTGGGAAGGCCCCCGACCACTCTGCATCCCAGGCGCGACCGTTGCGCCAACTGATCAGTGTTCTTGCGGCAGTGAGCATTCCGTGCACAGCAAGAACGCTCGCACAATACAACGTGATCGCAGCAGCGATTCCGTCGACAGCCGTGCTCGACGTCTGAGGGGGAGGCGGAACCTGATCGCCTGTTGCATTCGTCCACACGGCGATCGTGTCACCGGGACGTGCGCTGAAGTGAGCAACCAATGGTTCGGTGCGTGCAGTTCCGTTCATGGTCCATGCCACGACCTTGCGCGCGGCTCCCATGTCTTTTGTCCCGGGAACCGGGTCGGGACTCACCGTGCCACTCCATTGGCTGTTGACGTGCTGTTGCTGTTCGATTCGCGCTCGGCCGGACGCGTAGACGGACGTGCCGACTGCTGCTGCGACAGGTATCGCAAGAGTCCCGATTGCGACTGCGGCGATGACCAAGGAGGACCAGATACGATCCGACGGACGCATGAGTCGGTTCGAAGACCAGGGAGCTTGGTTCCACCAGCGAGTGGGCCGTCCCGCCGTGTGAATCAGATCTTTACGCATGGTGCCGGCCTCCTGGACCGGTCTGGAGTGGAGGCATCACGGTCGGCTGGCGCTGAGGGAGCTTGCGTTGAAAGTTGTCTCTTTCATGGCGTTTTCCTTCGCACCATGACTGGAGAGATCCTCCGCAGATGCGTTTTCCCGATGAAGAAACGAACCGAGTTCGCCGATTGCGCTCATCAGGGGTGCGGGGAAGACCACGGTGGTGTTTTTCTCGACGCCGAGCTCTGCGAGGGTCTGCAGGTTGCGCAGTTGTAGCGCCAACGGGTGGTCCATCATTGTGTCCGATGCTTCGCCGAGCGCAGCGGCGGCTCGCGCTTCCCCTTCCGCTGCGATGATCTTTGCCCGCTTCTCTCGTTCGGCCTCTGCTTCACGCGCCATGGCTCGCTTCATGCTTTCCGGAAGCTGAATGTCCTTGAGTTCTACCAGCGTTACCTCGACGCCCCAGTCGAGTGTCGTGGTATCGAGTATCTGACGGATGCTGGTGTTGATCACGGCCGTTTCCGACAGAACCTCGTCGAGGGAATGCTGACCTACCACGTTTCGGAGAGTGGTTTGCGCGATCTGGTCGATGGCAGAGTTGACGCTCTCGATGGTCACCACGGATTTCTCCGCGTCGATGACGCGAAAATATGCGACGGCCGCGATATCGACGCTGACGTTGTCGCGGGTGATAATTCCCTGCGACTGGATCGGCATCGTGACGATACGCATCGAGACCTTGGTCATCCGGTCGACCGCGGGAATGATGAGTGTCAGACCGGGATTGCGTACCGCGATGATCCGCCCCAGCCGGAAATGAACACCGCGCTCGTACTGTGTGACGATTCGTATTGCCATTGCGAAAATCAGGAACAGGATTGTCGCAACCACGACGACGACGATGGTGGCGCTCACGGTGATTCTCGATTCTGTGCGGGGCAGGGGGCCAGACGAGCACCGTCGTGCGGGCGGGCGGACCTGCAGGCATGTCCGGTCTTCGTCCAGCTTTGCGTCGCGGTGTCGATTGCATACATGGCCGAATGTCACTAGTTGCACGGCAGGCGGACACTGTTTCGATCAGTGAGGCCATACGGCCTGAGTTGACTACCGAGTGCCCTGGTATCGCGTTCTCGGACGGTGAAACCTCGAACGAAGCAGTTGCATTTGGTTCTCGGTTCGTGAGGAGGTGTGCATGTGTCCGAGGCGGTCGCTGATTCGGAATCAGATGCGGTGAATCCGCGTGAATCCGTGGAACGAATGTTTCGAGATCTCAGGTCAGATCGGCAAGGTCTCTCGGCCAGAGAAGCCGAACGTCGATCCGTTGTTCATGGTTCCAACGAACTGCAGCGTCGGCGTGGACGTGAGTGGCCTGGCGAGATACTCGGGCAGTTGACTCATCCCCTCGCGTTGCTGCTGTGGGTTGCCGCTGGGCTTGCTGTTGTCAGTGGAGCTTCTCCACTGGCGGTGGCGATCGTCCTGGTGATTCTCGTCAATGCGTTGTTCGCGTTCGTCCAGGAATTACATGCCGAACAAGCGGTGGAGGCGCTCTCTGCATTTCTCCCTGAAACGGCGACTGTGGTCCGTGACCGCTTTGAGCAAGTGGTGGATGCACGGACCTTGGTTCCAGGTGATGTGATCATTCTCGACGAAGGTCGCCGAGTGTCGGCAGATGTACGACTGATATCGGGCTCGGTGCAGGTAGATCTGTCCACGCTGACCGGAGAGTCGGTTCCGGTCACTGTTTCTGCGGATTCGACAAGTAATGCAGGGCCTTTGGTTTCGGCCCGAGACATCGCCTTCAGTGGAACGGATGTGCTCGGCGGCAAAGCTACGGGATTGGTCTTCGCAACTGGTATGCGTACTGAGATCGGGCGTATCGCTGCCCTTTCACAGCGCGTGGGTCGTGACGAGAGTCCACTCGAGAAACAAGTGAAGAAGATTGCCTGGCTGATCGCCTGTGTAGCGGTGGTGATGGGCGCGGCATTCATCCCCCTCGGTAGCTTGATTGCGGGATTGTCCTGGGGAGATTCGATCAACTTCGCGATCGGACTCCTGGTTGCCAATGTTCCCGAAGGGCTCCTTCCGATCATCACGTTGGCGCTGGCAGTTGGAGTACGCACCCTTGCTAAACGAGGGGCGTTGGTCAAAAGGATTTCGGCGGTGGAAACGCTCGGTTCGACGAGCGTGATCTGTACCGACAAGACCGGAACTCTGACACAGAATCG
>NZ_LVCT01000283.1:0-5982 GCF_001647205.1 Rhodococcus sp. EPR-134 | reverse complement strand
GCGACCACTCACGTGCACCACACGATTTTTCCTTTCGATCCCGAGCTTCGCAGAATGTCGACAGTGGACCGGGTCGGAGATGAATTTCGGATCCAGGCGAAGGGGGCGCCGGAGGAGATCCTCAGTTTGTGCTCCCGAATTGTGGGGGTCGATGCGTCTGAGCATGATCTGACGTCCTCGGAGCGTTCCGAGGTGGCGTCGGCGGTCCACGATTGGGCACGGGAAGGACTACGACTGATCGCCGTGGCGGAACGATTGTCGATCATCGGCGAGGAGGAGCAATTGTCTCGTCTCGACATCGAACGAGACATGACACTGCTAGGGATCGTGGCGATGATCGACCCTCCACGCCCGGAAGTCGCTGCCGCGGTGGAGAAATGCCATACTGCAGGTATTCGCATCATCGTGGTGACCGGCGATCATGGACTCACCGCACGCGGAATTGCAGAAAGTGTGGGAATCGGCCGAGGGGGCCTTCAGGTAGTCACCGGATCTGAACTCGAGGAAATGTCGGAGAAGGATCTCGACGAACTCCTGTATACCGACAACGAGATCATCTTCGCTCGGAGTTCGCCGGAAGAGAAGCTTCGGATCACAGATGCGCTTCGCGCCGGTGGCTATGTGGTCGCGATGACCGGCGACGGTGTCAATGATGCTCCAGCTCTGCGACGGTCGGACATCGGAGTGGCGATGGGACGGTCCGGCACTGACGTCGCTCGGGAGGCTGCGACGATGGTTCTCACTGACGACAATTTCGCCACTATCGTCGACGCGGTCGAAGCTGGGCGCAGGGTTTATGACAATGTCCGTAAATTCATCGTCTACATTTTTGCGCACGCGACTCCCGAAGTGGTGCCCTTCCTGGTGTATGCCCTGTCCGGCGGTCAGATTCCACTTCCCCTGACCGTGATGCAGATATTGGCAATCGATTTGGGCACTGAGACATTGCCCGCATTGGCACTCGGTCGGGAACGGGAGGAGCCTGGCTTGATGGATCGGGCACCGCGAAAAGCTTCACAGAATGTGGTGGACAAGATGATGCTGGTGCGATCGTGGGGCGTGCTCGGTGGCGCGTCGGCTGCAGCAGTCATGGTCTTGTTCATGGCCGCTCTTCTATCTGGAGGCTGGACTTTCGGAGCCGACGTGTCTTCAGGTGCGCTCGAACACACCTGGAAGCTGGCAACGACGATGAGTTTCCTCGGGATCGTGTCGTGCCAGATCGGAACCGCCGTCGCTTCTCGAACAGAGCATGCATCCCTATGGAAGATCAGATTGTTCTCGAATCGGTTGTTGCTCTGGGGGATTGCGTTCGAGATTGTCTTCGCCGCTGTTGTGGTGACGCTTCCGTCGGCGCAGCGTGTATTCGGCACAGTCTCGCCCACGTGGTATCAGGTTCTGTGGTTGCTGCCCTTACCGGTCTTGGTGTGGGGGTGCGATGAATTCTGGCGGTGGACGCGACGCCGCTGATCGAGCAGGCGACCAACCTATAGTGCCTATAGTGCGCGGGCGATGGATTCCGCTCTGGCACCCAGTCCGGCCAACCGCAGGTCGGCGAACGGAGTCAGAGACCCACCCATTCGGTTCGTGACGAATGCGACGGACAAACGAGTTTCCGGGTCAGCGAACGCACCTGATCCGCCGAGCCCGTAGTGCCCGAAGGCTTGCAACGACTGGGTGCGGCTGGTTACAAATGCCGAGTGATAACCCAGCCGCCAGTTCATGCGGACTCCGAGAACGTAATCGCGCGCAGTGGTCTGCACTTCACCCATCTGTTCGAGGGTGTCTTCGCTCAAGAACCTGATTCCTCCGACCATTCCTCGATTGGCAAGTGCTGCATACATGCGAGCAAGAGCTCGCGCGCTGAACACACCGTTCCAACCAGGCATCACGTAATCATGGATGACGGGATTGCGGACGAGTTCGTCGAAGCCTGCCGGCATTCCGGCATCCGCGATGTTCTTGAGGACAGGTAGACGGGTCAAAGCGTAAGAAGCTGTATCCCACGGCACTTTGAACTGATTGATATGAGGAAACAGCTTCGCAATTCGATGACGTTCGTCTTCGGGGACCTTGAACCAGAAGTCCGGAATGTCAAGAGGTTCCGCTATCTCGGTACGTACAAGGTCGGTAAACGATGTTCCGGTTGCCCGCGTCGTGAGTTCGGCGACGAGAGATCCGAATGTGACTGCGTGATACCCGGGTGAGTCGAGGCGACGGATATCCGGTGTTGCCGAGGCCAGGGCGTTGGCCATGCCGTCGTGATCGAGCATCGCAAGTCGGCCGGTGACAAGTCCGCGAATGCGATGTAGCCCGGCACGGTGGGTCAACAGTTGCCGTACGGTTACGTCATCCTTGCCGGCGTAAGCGAATTCGGGCCAGTATTTCGCGATGGGTGCGTCGTAGTCGATGAGCCCACGTTCTGCGACACGGTGCAATACCGTGCTGGCAACCCCTTTTCCGGTGGAGAAGGACACAGATACCGTGGAAGCGTTCCAACGGGTGTCGCGGGTCGACCACCCGGACCAGATGTCGAGTACCGGTTCTCCTTCGAGGTAGACCGCCAGCGCTCCGCCGCCGTTGGAAGGGCGTTCGAAGAGGCGGAAGAACTGGGCAGCCAGCTGACCGAACCGTGGGTCGATCAGCATGACGCCCGGAGTGGACAGGGGAGCACCCCCGTCGGATCCGTCCCTACGAGGGGCGCATGAAACGGTCGTCGAGAGTAGCTCCTCGATCTCGGGGAGGTTCGTCATGGTCTGCACTTCTCAATCGATCTTGGGTCGTCGATTACCACCGCGTTACTTCTTTGAAACGTCGTGTTGATCGGGAAGATTCCTGCGCCGGCACGCTTGGGGAAGGTGGAGCAGAAGTGCTCTACAAACACGGACTTGCGGCAGCATGGCGGGGCTTGGCGCATCTGCCGATATGAGCAGAAAGACTCTGTGTGCGCGTAGTGTAAGGGCGCATCATGAAGGAGTATGCGTGAGTGCTCCGCTGGTGGGGAAGTGCGTACGGCACGCATGGAGAGATGGGAGGCCTCGCTGTGATGTACGACGATCACTATTTCAGTAGTTGGGGTTACCTGCTGATGTTCGTAGGTATGGCCTTGTTTTGGGGCTTGCTGATCCTGGGGATCTTTCTGCTCATTCGCTACGCCGGACATGGACCGACAGAGTCGGGGAGTCAGCCGCCTGGAAGCAGTCGGTTGCAAAGTTTTCCGCCGCCGCGACACAGCGCCGAGCAAATTCTTGCCGAGCGATTCGCGCGCGGGGATATAGATGAGAACGAGTATCGAAGCCGGCTGGCGATTCTGCGAACCGACCCATCCCCCTGAGTGATTCGGCACAAGTACGAAGGAGGTGACGGCCATGGATGCCATGCAGATGTTCCACATGTTCATGATGTGTCTCCACGGAATGGGCATAGTGCCGCCCATGCAGATGATGCCGATGCACTAACTCACGATTCAGGAACGCCGGCGCGAGGTAACAAGTGAAATGGTCAAACACTGGCTGTTGACGGACTCGGAAAATGACGACAGACGAGTGCCGTATCGAACGCGGGTGGCGGGGGCAGGTCGGCATCTTCCCGTCACCAGACTTACGACTGAGGATTTGATGGCGACAACACGCCACGACACGGGTATCGATCTCGAACGACTGACTGGAATCCACGAGCGGCGGGTCAGCGTGGGCGATGAGGATTCCTACACCCTCGCAACAGCAGCTGCGCGGGATGCCTTGCGTCGGTCGGGTTGTGCCGTCGAGTCGATAGATGTGGTGATCAGCTGCAGTATCACCAAGTTTAGGGGCGGTATGACTCAATGGCTCGAACCGACGATGAGTAGTGCCGTCGCGCGGAACCTCTGTGCAGACCGGGCTATGAGCTTCGATCTTTCCAATGCTTGTGCTGGGATGCTCACTGGGGTGATGGTGGCCAACAATTGGATCCGTCTGGGATTGATCGAGCGGGCGCTGGTTGTCAGCGGTGAGTATATTTCTCAGCTCGGTCACAATGCTGCCAAGCATATTCACAACATATTGAGCAGAGAGTTGGCTTCCTTGACCTTGGGCGATGCGGGCGCCGCGCTCGTCCTCGAACGGGCGCCCGTGGGCGCAGCCGGGATTCGCATTGCCGGGTTTACAACGGTCGCGGACTACAGCCGGTTGTGTCTCGCTTACCCGAAGGGCAGGGAGCCGGGTGCTCGCATGTTCACCAATTCGCGAGCCATTCAAAAGGCCGCCATCGCCGATACCCCGTTACTTCTGCACGAGGTACTCGACACACTCGGACTGTCGATCCATGACATCGACCATGTGATCACCCATCAAACGTCGGCGCGTGCAATCAAGAAGGGCATGGCTGAGATGGCGCTGTCGTTCGGCGACAGTCCGCGCCATGACGCGGTCATCACCGTCGATCGATACGGGAACACAGCCTCGACAACTCATACCGTGGCATTGGTCGAAGAACTCGAGGCCGGCCGGATCAAACCGGGAGAGACAGTTGCATTGATCTCCCTGGCTTCCGGGCTGGAGATCGGGGTAGTCCTTGTGGAAATCGACGATGAACTGGTGGCGCGCTATGGGAACGATCATTGAGCAGGTGATGGTCACTCGGGCTGGATGGCTGAGGCGGCACAGCGCACTGCACCTTGCGGTAGCGGCGGCTCAGTCGTGCCTCGGAAAGGCCGGTTGCAGCCCGGATGGCTTGGATCTGCTCGTGAACGCGGGTTTGTATCGCGACCGGAACCTTGGTGAGCCGGCTCTTGCCGCGCTGATTCAGGACGATATCGGCGCTCATCCGGAAGACCCGCACACGGGCGATCACGGGACCTTCTCTTTCGATATCGCGAATGGCACCTGTGGCGTCCTGACCGCGCTGCAGATCGTCGACGGATTCCTCCGCTCCGGAGTGATCGAACGGGCTCTCGTCGTTGCCAGTGATGCAGACCCGGGGCATCGGCTCAGTGAGAGGTTTCCGTTCTCGGCAGCCGGGGGAGCGGCGTTATGCCGCTGGACCGATGATCGATATGGTCTTGGCCCGGTGCATTGGGTCAATGATCTCGACCGCGGGGAGTCTTTCCGGGCAACTGTCGGACAGGCAGACAATCGAAACATCCTGCGTTTCCAAGTGTCCGACTCGCTCGATGACGACTACGCCGCAGCCGGTCACGAAGCAGTTTCCGCATGCCTGCGGCAGGCGAAAATCGCTCTGGCGGAGGTGGATTTCATCGTGGCTGCTCCGGCTCGCCCGGCCTTCCGTTCGGCACTCGCGACACGGTTGGGGAGTGCGAGCTCACGGGTCATCGTGGCCGACGACGAGTACATCCACACGGCTGCCCTGATCGCAGGATTGGCGAGGGAGAAACCGCGACGCTTTGCAGGCTCTCGAACGATGCTGGTCGCGGCTGGGGCGGGCGTGACCGCTGGCGCCGCGCTGTACGACGTGCCCCCGGAGTCAGATTGAGCTGAGTCGGGTCGAGCTGAACAGTTGTGTGGGGGGAAGCGATGGTTGCGAACGTATTGGTGCTTGACGCTGACATCGATTGTTGTGGAGGTCCTGATGGCGAGATCTCCGATCATTGTGGGAATAGACGGATCTCAGCACTCGCGCGATGCTCTGGGGTGGGCTGTAAGGGAGGCAACCTTGCGTGACGTGCCGCTACTGCTCGTGTGCGCCACGACCTATCGACGCACAAATGATGGTCCAGACCTCGCCCGCGAACTACGTGACCGCGCAGATCGAGTGCTTGCCACGGCCCTGGGGATCGCCAGGGCCGAGGCTGTCGCCGGTTCAATCGAGGTCCGCGGGGAAGTGTCACGTCAGTATGCTCCGGGAGCGCTCATCGATCGATCCGCCGATGCATCGATGATCGTGCTCGGTCGTCGCGGGCTCGATGAGTACTCCAGAGGGTTTGTCGGTTCTGTGTGCGCGGCCGTAGCACGTCGAGCGAAATGCCCGGTGGCAGTGATAGACGGTTGG
>NZ_LVCT01000282.1:0-16457 GCF_001647205.1 Rhodococcus sp. EPR-134 | reverse complement strand
TGCTCTTCGTGGAGCGTCCCTGATCGTGCTGCACGCTTGTTTCGACCAGGATATGTCTACGCTGCATGACGATTCGGCGACCGAGGTCCGCGCTGCGGTAGAGGAGGCAGGCCGGTTGGTGCTGGCGGAAAGTGTGTCCAGGTGGTGGAAGCAATTCCCTGAGGTCAGGGTGCGGCGGAATCTGGTTCGGGACCGGCCTGTTGAGCATCTCCTGGATTTGGCGGCCGATGCCCAGCTCGTTGTGGTCGGAACCCGAGGAAGGGGCGGTTTCGTGGGGATGGACATCGGCTCGACCGGCACAGCTTTGCTGCACAAAACGCCGTGCCCACTCCTGATGGTCCGACAGCCAGGCGGTGAATGCGTTGGCGAATAGAGAATGGCATCGAAAGAAATTGTGTATCAAGGAATCCGGCGATACTTCGTGGCCGATCGTGTCCGACAATTGCGACGAGTGGCTTCCCGCCGGCATCGATGAATCGTTGGAGTCGAGTCCATGACTATGCCTTCGATCCACCCACGTCGTCACGACCGCCGAATGTCGGAAATACCGGAAGCTCTCACATCACTCGGTCAGCTGACGACCCTTTTGCGTTCCCGACGACCTGTCGTCTTTCTTGACTTCGACGGAACCCTTTCGAACATCGTGAACGACCCAGCCGCTGCCACTCTCGTCGACGGGATGAAGGAAGATCTCGCGAGGCTGACTCGCTATTGCACGATCGGCGTGATCACCGGCCGCGATCTGGCGGACATCGAGACCCGAGTTGGCATGCCCGGAATCTGGTACGCCGGCAGTCACGGTTTCGAAATCGTCGGGCCGGACGGGCAGCGCTATCGAAATGACCTGGCTGTGGCCTCGGTGCCGAATCTCGAGCGCGCGGCGGACATTCTACGTGATCGCTTGACCGGTATTCCAGGGGTTGTCCTGGAACGCAAGCGGTTTGGTCTCTCAGTCCACTATCGCAATGCCGACCTCGACAGGCGCACCGAGACTGCCGCGGTGGTTCAGGAGGTTGGGGGTGGAACCGGGCTTCGTGCCACCCGCGGACGGATGGTGACCGAGCTCCGCCCCGACGTTAACTGGGACAAAGGTCGAACGCTGGACTGGATTCTCGATCACCTCGTCGATGCCGACAACGTGCTGCCGATTTACATCGGCGATGACTTCACCGACGAGGATGCTTTCGTCATACTCCACGACCGCGGCGTCGGGATCGTGGTGCGCCACTTCGAGAACGGCGACCGGCGGTCGGCTGCTCGGTTCGCGGTAGACAGTCCCGTCCAGGTCCGTAAATTGGTGCAATGGTTGGCAGATCTGCTGGGCAGCGGCGCGCAGACGATGCCACCCGCCGGCGATCCCTGGACTGTGTTCTTCGAAGGCTACGATCCGAACACAGAGAAGTTGAGGGAGGCACTGTGCACCCTCGGAAATGGAGCATTCGCCACTCGGGGATGTGCTCCGGAGTGCCGTGCCGGGGCCATCCACTACCCGGGCACGTACGCTGCGGGCGTCTTCAACCGCCTGCAGGACGAAGTATCGGGAATCACAGTCGACAACGAGAGCATCGTCAACCTGCCGAACTGGTTGCCGGTGACATTCCGGATCGACGGGGGCCCGTGGTTCGATATCGATACTGTGGAGGTGCTCGAGTACCGCCAGTACGTCGATCTTCGCCGGGCAATGCTGACGCGCCGATTCCGGGTGCGCGACACTGAGGGATACACCACGACGGTTATCCAGCGGAGATGTGTTGCCATGCACCTCCCGCATGCCTGTGCTCTCGAGATGACGATCGTGGCTGAAGATTGGGCGGGCCTACTCGAGATCCGTTCGGAACTGGACGGTACGGTCCGCAACGGGTTGGTGGAGCGTTATCGCGAACTCGGCTCTCAACACCTCGCACTGCTGGAGGCCAGAGAGCTATCCGAGAACGCGGTTCTGCTCGTGGTGCAGACCAATCGCTCACGGATACCGGTGGCGATGGCCGCCCGGCATACGGTGTGGAGAAATGGCGAACCGACTTCGACTGAGTATCGACGGGTAGAAGGAGAAGGGCGGATCGGGCACGACATATCTCTGCATCTCGCAGCGGGCTGCTCGGCGACTCTCGAGAAGATGGTGACGGTATTCACCGGACGTGATCCCGCTGTGACCGAGCCCGCTGACGAAGCCGAGCGCTGGCTGTCTCGTCTAGACCGATTCGATGAATTGCTCGACGGTCACGTTCTCACCATGGCAAGTCTGTGGGATCGCATGGGCATCGACCTCATTGGTCACGGTCACGCACTGCGTGTAATCCGATTTCATCTACTTCACTTGCTGCAGACGGTCTCGCCGAACACCGCCGACCGCGACGCCGGAGTACCGGCTCGCGGATTGCACGGAGAGGCCTATCGTGGACATATCTTCTGGGACGAGTTGTTCGTTTTTTCGGCGCTGAACCTGCGCCTGCCTACGCTGACGCGGTCCTTGCTCCGGTATCGGTACCGTCGATTGGGGGAGGCCCGTCGGGCTGCGATCGAAGCCGGTCATCGAGGAGCGATGTTTCCCTGGCAGTCGGGTAGTGACGGACGGGATGAGAGCCAGCAACTGCATCTCAATCCGAGATCCGGGCGCTGGAACCCGGATCCGAGTCGGCGCCAGCATCACAGCGGCATCGCGATTGCGTACAACGTGTGGCAGTACTATCAGGTCACCGGCGATTTGGAATACCTGATCGAGTTCGGTGCCGAAATGCTGGTGGAAATCGCTCGGTTCTACGCGGATCTCGCTTCACTCGACCAGATGCGCGGACGGTATGTCATCCAGGGCATCATCGGCCCTGACGAATTCCACTCCGGATATCCGGATGCTCCCTGTGACGGGATCGACAACAACGCCTATACCAATGTCATGTCGGTGTGGGTGATCCTGCGAGCCCTCGAGGCATTGGATGTTGTGCCACTGCAGATCCGGTCGGACCTGACTCAGAAGCTGGAACTGCCCACACTGGAGATCGAGCGCTGGAGAGACATTACGCACAAGATGTTCGTCCCGTTTCACGACGATGTCATCAGCCAATTCGAGGGGTACGCGGACCTTCCTGAACTGGATTGGGACGCATATCGTCAGCGATAAGGCGACCTACAACGCCTCGACCGACTCCTCGAGGCAGAGGGTGACGACGTCAACTCCTACAAGGTTTCCAAGCAGGCCGACGTAGTGATGTTGTTCTACTTGTTGTCCGCTGACGAGTTGCGTTGCATCCTCCATGGTTTGGGCTATGAGTTTGTGGGTGATGCCATCCCCGCAACCATCGACTATTACATGGCACGTACATCGCACGGTTCGACGCTCAGTGGTGTTGTCCATTCCTGGGTGCTGGCTCGGGCCAACCGCGACCGTGCGATGGAATTCTTCGACCTGGCCCTTCGTTCCGATATCGCCGATGTGCAGGGGGGCACTACCGCAGAGGGAATACACCTGGCCGCCATGGCGGGAAGCGTCGACTTGCTGCAAAGGTGCTTCACCGGGCTCGAGACCCGCGGCGACCGCCTGATCTTTTCCCCGCATTGGCCGAAACCACTCGGAGTTCTCGAGTTTCCCATCTTCTACCGGGGCCACCGCCTGCATCTGCGAATCAATGGGAGAGAAGTGCAAGTCAGTGCCGGGGTCGGCAACCAGCCGCCGATCGAGATCGAATGCCGTGGTCGAGTGGTACAACTCCGGCCGGGCGCGACTGTCCGACTGACCTAGTCATCGAGATTGTAGATTTCGCCCCTGGAAGCGTTGCTCACTGAAGGACGAAACGAGCCGGCGATCGATTGTGGTGCACACGCCGGGCGTCACGGATGGACCCTGCCACTGCGTGACTGTGGACCGGATGAATCGAATTCGGGACCGAATCAGTGAAATCCGCCGGCGGGCGAGGGGCTCCGCGTGGAACGCAGTAGGGAGTCGACTTCCTGTTCCATCGACGATGAGAGAAGTTGGACTTCGGAGACCGAATCGTAGTCAGCCGTGATTCCGAATGCGAGTTGATCGTGGTAGCTGAGGATTGCGAATCCGAGTCGCAACCGCACTGCAATCGGTACGTACGGATAGATACCGATGATTTCACGCCCTAGCAGTCGGCCCTTTTCGGTCGGACCCGGAATGTCCGTGACTACGGTGACGATACTTCGCTGAGGAAAGCGCATCGCGAGACGAATGAACCAGGCGGAGGACATGAATGGTGCGTACTGAGCAGCTGCCGTGATCGTTTGTCCACTGCCTGATTCACCGCCGTTCTTGTGCCGGGAGAGTCTGCGGTGGATCGTCTGCAAGCGGTCTAGTGGATCTACGATATCGACGGGAAGGAAGGGAAGCATGAGCGAGACCTGGTTGTGGAACGACGTGGCGGTGTTCGATGCCCGAACAGAAACCGGGACGAGTGTCCTCACGGCATGTCGGCTGACGTCTTCTTTGCGGTGAAGGAGAAGTGAGCGCAGCGAACTGGTCACACACGCGAGCGCAACGTCGTTCACGGTGACATCGAAGGCGGAACAGATAGTTCTTACATCGTGCATTCGCACCTGTGCTGTCCCGTATCGCCGTTGATGTCCGATCGGCCCGTTGAGGGAACCGTTCGCGCTCGGGATCAGCAGATCGCCTGCCAACTGGGCAGTACCCTCCGCGATCCGGACGGACCGGCGAGCCAACCGTTGCGGCGCCCGGAGTGTCGAGCAGTAGAGTCCGATCATTTTGCCGCACAGCGACTCTGGTTCTTTCGGTACTTCCTCGTCCGTTGGCGGTCCGGAGGTGAGAGGTTCGTCGAACAATACGTCGAACAATCGGGCCCCGGTAACACCGTCCATGAGAGAGTGGTGGGCCTTGACCAGGATTGCCCAGCGGCCGTCCTCGAGGCCCTCGATCAACCAGCATTGCCACAGTGGACGATCGCGATCGAGTCGTTCGGACATGATCCACGCGACGGTGTCCGTCAAGTCGTGCATTCGCCCTGGACTCGGCACTCCGATCCGTGTGAAGTGGCGAGCTGGATCGAAATTCGGATCAGGGACCCACGTAGGTGCAGCAAGATCGAGCGGGATGGCGTGAATCCTATCCGCAGCATGGGGGAGGGATCGAATTCGGGTGCTTAGTCTCTCGATCAAGTCGTCGTCGGTGGGTGTGGGTCCTTCGGCGACTACAACCGCGCCTATGGAGAGATTCGCGTGTCGATCGGAGTCCTCGACCTCGAGGAAGGCTGCATCGAGGGGAGTCAGTTTGTCCGACATCGCTATCTCCTTGGTCGACAACGATTTCTACGATTTCGACATCTTCCCGAGATGTCGCTAGGCGTTCAGGTGGGCGGGTTCGTGCGTGACACTTTCGAGGTCTGCAGCGGTCGCCTCGATCAGTTGACGGGCCAAATGGGAAAGAGCACGCGCGACCGCGAGCTCGTCACCGATCTCGGGCACATCGTGATCCGATGGGTTACACCGAGCGAAACCGGATCCGACGATGTGGGTATCGTCCCTCGAGCGAAGGCGTGCGATGGCCCGAGTCCGGTTGCCTTCTTCGGCGGTGTGCTCGTCGATGGTTATGTCGACTGTCCAATGCTTCTCGTTCACGATCAGATTCCTCCTCTGTCGAGGTTCCTGGGTGTCAATTCGGCTGTGGTGGTGTACTTGTCATGTTCCGTTCACGCATCACTGTCGCTTGATGTGCAATCCTCAAGGCCATTTCGAAGCCGGTGTGGTTTCAGCTTCGTCCGGTGAAGATCGGCCGAGTAGAGGCGAACGACGCCAATCGATGGCAAAGGTCACAACCACGCCTCCGTTAACCTGGTCGCTACCATCCAGGAGGTAGATCCCGAGATTGCACGTCGGAGATTTCGGCTGCGATCAGAGACAGTACCGCAGAGACAGAAGCTGCAACGGAGGGTGAAAGTCCGATGCCGTAGCCGGTGTCGTGTGCTTCGATCGTGTAGATCACCACGCGGTGGGGTTCTCGGCCGAGCGCGGCAGCCAAGGCCAGCGCCTCTAGGATGCCCAGTCCGTGTGAGCTGGCGAGTATTCCGGAGTGCTCTCTCGACCAATCCGTGATCCGACGAATTGTTCCGGCAGGTTGCGCCTTGCTGCCGGAAGACGGAGCACAGACTGAAGCGTCGACGATGATCACCAGATCCGACCTTGTCGATGCTTCGAGCAGCCTTGAAGGTTCACTACCGTTGTCGATGACCACGTTCACGCCGGCTCGGTGCTCGCTTTGTATCGTTCGCGCCACCACAGGTCCTACGCCGTCGTCTCGGCGGAATTCGTTGCCGGCTCCGACCACTGTGACAGTCATTTGCGGTTGATTGTCACGTCGAGGAAATGAGTGGCACACGAGATGCAGGGATCGTAGTTTCGGATGGTCCGTTCACACAGTTCGGTCAGTTCGGCGTCTGTCAGCGTGAGGTTCGCGGCGAGGGTGTTGCGGAGGTCGTTCTCGATTGCTGCCTGGTTCTGCGAGGTGGGCGGAATGATTGTGGCCCGCAGGATTCGGCCCTCGGAATCGAGTTGGTAGAGGTGGTACAGCACGCCTCTGGGGGCTTCACTGACGCCGTACCCGGTTGCGGCGTGGGGTGACACGTCGACGTACGGCGATTCCGGGCGGTGATACTCACTTATCAGGCGGAGTGCCTCGTCCACGGCGAACACTGTCTCGACGGCGCGGACCACAATGCTGTGAAACGGGTTGCGACACACTGTTCCCAAGCCGGCCTCGGTGGCCGCTTGACGAGCGGTCTCCGAGAGTTCGGTGGAGTGGAGGCTGTATCGAGCCAGCGGTCCGGTGAGATACGCCTGGCCGTCGAGGTGCGCGTGCAGCGCGGTCGAATGCGGAACTTGCCGTTCCGCGACGTGATCGCAGAATTCCTCCGGCGCGAACGATGATCCGGATGTGGTTGTCAACACGCCGTCTTCGATCGCGTAGCGGCCTGGCTGAGCCAGTGCGAGTAGTTCGGTATCCACCTCGGCATCTGGGATCTCGAAGTGTGATACCCACTGCACGGTCGCGAGAGCATCGTCGAGTGCCCAGCGTAATTGTTCGGCGAGGGGCGCGAGTTCACTGGGCGTCGGCGTTCGGTAGAACCCGCCGAGGCGTACGTTGACCGGATGAATCGATCGGCCACCGATCATGTCGAGAATCGCGTTCCCCGCCTTTTTCAACGTAAGCCCACGTTCGACGTCGGGACGCGCGATACGGGCAAGTTCGATCGCGTCGGACGCGCCCAGGAAATCAGGGGCGTGCAGCAAGTAGATATGCAGTGTGTGACTGGCGATCCACTCGCCGCAATACAGAAGTCGTCGCAGATCGAGAATCGGTTGGGTGAGGTGCGCACCGCATGCTTGCTCGATCGCGTTGCAGGCGCTGACTTGGTAAGCGACAGGGCAGATTCCGCAAATCCTGGACGTGATGTCGGGAGGCTCGCGGAAATCGCGGCCCCGGAGAAATGACTCGAAGAATCGAGGGGGTTCGTAGATGTTCAACTCTGCGGCTTCAACCCGGCCGTGTCGGACCGTGAACGCCAGGCGGCCTTCCCCTTCGACACGGGCGAGGGAACCGAGCGTCAGTCGGGTGGTATCCGTGTTCGTTTCACTGTCCATCTCGCCTGATCCCGTCGAACTCGGGGGAGGCAACGTTGAATGTCGAGAAGACGCGCTCGATACTCTCGCCGGTCATCCCGCGGGTGCGCAGCCACCCCGCCATTGCAATCAAGTTCGGGTGGGTTGATGGACCGAAACATCCATAGCAACCCCTCGACTGTGCCGGACACAGCGCGCCGCAGCCGGAATGGGTCACGGGTCCCAGACACGGTGTGCTGTCGGCGACCATGACGCAGGTGAGGCCACGTCGTTTGCATTCGGCGCAGACACTGGTGTCCGGGATGTTCGGCTTCCGCCCGGTCAGATACGACGAGATCACCTCGAGGAGCTGCCGTCGATCGATGGGGCAGCCGCGTAGTTCGAAATCGACCGGGACATGGTCTGCGATCGGTGTGGACGTCGCGAGAGTGTCGATGTACTCGCCGCTCGCGTAGACCACGGACATGAACTCGGCGATGTCCGCAAAGTTCCGGAGAGCCTGTATCCCACCAGAAGTGGCGCAGGCGCCGATCGTCACCAGATGCCGGGAATTCTCGCGGATGGCATGAATACGTTCGATGTCGGCAGCGGTGGTAATGGAGCCTTCGACCAGTGAGAGATCGTATGGACCGCTTTCCACCTCGCTCGACATCTCGAGGAAATGTGAGATGTGAACGGCGTCGGCCAAAGTGAGTAGTTCGTCCTCGCAATCGAGCAGAGTCAGTTGGCATCCGTCGCAGGATGCGAATTTCCATACCGCCATGGTGGGTGAGGGCATCACAGCTCCTTCACTGCGAGAAGTGGCTCGGCCGCGTGGTAGTCGACTACCGGACCGTCACGACAGAGGAGGAGTTCGCCGAGTTGACAGTGCCCGCACACTCCGGTCCCGCACTGCATGTTCCGTTCCAGTGATACTCGAATATTCTCGCGCTCAACGCCTTGGCCGATCATGGTCCGAGCCGACATCCGCATCATCGGTTCGGGGCCGCACAGCAGTACCGTCGTGCGACCGGGCTCGAGAACGAGGCGGTTCAGGGACTGCGTGACAAATCCGACATGACCCTGCCAGTCAGGTTCTGCCACGTCCACGGACAGCTCGAGGTCGACCAGGTCTCCCCGGCTCCATGTGTCGAGATCTGGGCGGTACAGGAGATCGGATGGTCGGCGAGCACCGACGCTGAGGACAACTCGACGAAATCGACCGCAGGCCTGTGCCTCCAAGACTGCAGAACGTACCGCCGCCAACCCGACGCCTCCTGCAACGACGATCAGATCGTCTTTGGCGGAATCCAGATCCCATCCCGTTCCGAAAGGTCCCCGGACACCTACGATGTCACCGATGGAGGCTTCGTGCAGCGCGCGGCTGACGGCACCGACAGCCCGAACAGTATGAACCACTGTGTGATCGGCGTGAGCTGGGTCCCCACTGATCGACAGCGGAATCTCGCCCACCCCCCGTGCGTAGACCATCATGAATTGGCCGGGGCGGAACCCGGGGAACGACTGCGAGGGCGCGGCCAGGGTCAGGGTCGAGGTATCGCTGTTCTCGTCCCGGCGGGCAACAACCTTGCACGGCGTCGGGACGAGTTGTTCACCGAACATGTTCGCGTGCATAGAGATCGAGCAGGCGCGCGCGTGTTGCCTGCAATCGGTGGAGTAGTGTGTCCGCCAGTATCGAGTAGATCGCCCGTCCGAGATCCGGATCGCTCTCGGCGACAGATTGCAACATGGTGGCGTCGACTTCGACTGCTGTCACGTGAGTGACCGCGGTCGCTGTCCATTGCCACTGTCGAGGTGGGCGGAACCAGGACACACCCAAGATTTCACCGGCAGAAAGTGTTTCGACAGTTTCCTCGCCACGTCCGGGAATTCTGGTGGTGAGCGTAATCCGGCCGGTCCGAAGAAACCAACATCTGTCAGCGGAGTCGCCTTCGTGGAACACCACGGTCCCGGGCGCGAGCTGAACCTCGCGTGAGAAGGCAGCAAGTTCAGACCGTTGATCGTCGGCCAGACCTTCGATTTCTCTTGGGCGCTGCTCGCAGGCGTGATCGTTCATGAGGGACAACCGGTATCGCTGTCGGGTTCCTCAGTCAAAGCGCCGGTTAGGCGTGCCGCTTCCGCCGTGATGTCGATTCCCACTGGACACCAGTCGATGCATCGGCCGCAACCGACGCACCCGGACGAACCGAATTGGTCGTGCCAGGTGCCCAACTTGTGAGAAATCCACTGTCGGTACCGGCTCTCACCACTGACACGTACTGCGCCACCGTGCAGTTGTGAGTAGTCCAGGTCGAAACATGACGACCAGTGCTGCCATCGCTCGACATTGTCGCCCGCAAGATCGGAGACGTCCTCGGTGGTAGTGCAGAAGCACGTCGGGCACACCATCGTGCAGTTTCCGCACGTCAAGCATCGTGACGCGACGTCCGTCCAGACATCGGCGTCCCGTGCGTCGCGGAGCATGCCGCGAAGATCGACGTCTGGCATTTGCCGACCCATGTGATCTGCTGCGTCGGCGACAGCGCCTGCGGCCTCGGTCGTTTCTTCGTCGGTTGCCTGCCTACCGCGGACCAGCGTGAGTATCCGTGATCCTTCCGTGGTGCCGACCCCGGTGACGAATCGGTGGCCGTCGTTGTCGATCCTTTCGGTCAGACACAGGTCGTAGCCGGTTTTGGCCTTCGGGCCGGTGTTCATCGACGCACAGAAACACACGCCGCCGGGTTCCGTGCAGTTGGCTGCGATCACGAAAAGACCCTCGAATAGATTTGTTGCCGCCTTTCCGCCAGCAGAGAGCACTGTCTGGAGTATGCCGATCGCTGCCAGGTCGCACGCACGTACGCCGAGAAATGCGTATCGGACCGGTTCGGTCGGCGGTGCGTGGAATGTATCGTCCGTGGATTGGCTCCAGAGTTGTTGCCGCGACGGGTGCAGGTACTGCTTCCACGATTGCGGGCCGGCGGAGTGACCGAAGAAGGCACAATCTGCTCTCCTCCGTAGACGATACAGGCCAGGGGCGGTATCGACACCCCATCCCGTCGGCAATTGATCACCGGAGTCGAGAGTGTCGAGGACAATAGCGCTGTCGCGGACAGTCGGCCCGATGACGCGGTAACCTTCGCTGATCAACACCGTGATCAGCTCGTCAAGTCCGTCTCGGTCGATGACGAATTGTTCGCTGGTCAGGTCGGTGGGAGATCCCGTATCAGTCATGGATCCTCCTTGCGGGCGTCATCGGTATTCCTCCACGTTTGAGCTTCGCGCATGGGCTGCCGGCGCGGGTAGGGGCGAAGGACGGTATTCGATGACAAAAGGCTCTGCCCACTGAAGGCAACGGCACGGTTCAATCGGAAAGTATCCCCAGCCGAATCAGGTGATGATCGATGGCCGCCACTGGCAGCGGAATCGGCACTGCAACTCTCCGGTGTCTCGGACCATCCGACGCGGTTGCTGTTCAACGGTTCCATGAGCATCTTGACCAACATGATTCGTACATGCGGTGGTTCGGACCGCAGCCGAAGCAACTCACCACCTTTTCCGATCAACTGTGCGAGTGCAACGATCGGCGATGCGCTCTGGGTGCCTTCATCGGCGAAGAATTGGTGGGGGTCGGAAGCTATGTTGCGTTGGAAAGGGTTTCGCCGACTACGGTGGAGTTCGCCCTCGTGGTTGCGCAAGGCGACCGGCTGCACGGAATCGGGACTTCGATTTTGAAGCGGCTCGAGGATGAAGCCTACCTGCATGGGGCACGGCGTATGGTGGCCGAAATTTTGGGTGCGAACGCACCGATGCTGCAGGTCATTCGTGACCGTGGTTGGGCGAATTCGCTTCGTCGTGATGGATCAACGCTGCATCTGGAAGTGAAACTACATGGAGCAGAGTGACTCTCGCGTCGTGACGGTGACGATGAACCCGGCACTCGACATAGCGACCAGCGCGCGTACCGTCCACACGACAGACAAGGTGCGTTGTGCGGCACCTCGTCGTGATCCCGGCGGCGGCGGATTGAACGTCGCGCGAGTGCTCCGGGTGCTCGGCGGCGACGTGATGGCAGTGTTTCCCTCGGGAGGTCATTGCGGCCTGGCAGTCGAGGACCTTCTGATCGGTGAACAAGTACGGTATTGGGCCGAGCCCGTCTCAGGATCGACTCGCGAGAGTTTCACCGTGGATGACGAGTCGACAGGTGAGCAGTATCGTTTTGTGTTGCCTGGACCGATTCTCACCGTTGCAGAGGTGGAATCGTGTCTCGTGCGAGTGCGTGAGTTCGCCGTCGATTCCGGATATGTTGTCGTGAGCGGCAGTTTGCCACCGGGGGTGGGTGCAGGTTTTGTTCAGCGGTTGGTCGATTACCTGGAGGGAACCGGGGCGCGGCTGGTTGTCGACACCTCTGGCGCTGCATTGCGCGCATTGAACAGTGGTGTCTTTCTTGTCAAGCCGAGTATCCGCGAGCTTCGTGAATGGGTCGACCGCCCCCTCGAGACTCGGGTGGAGCAAGTCGACGCGGCGAGAACTATTGTTGCGCAGAAGGTTGCGGAGGTGGTGGTCGTTTCGCTTGGAGCCGCTGGAGCCTTGCTGGTGACTGCCGACATGTGTGAGTGTGTGCCGTCGGTGGACGTCGTATCGATCAGTGGTGTGGGCGCGGGGGACAGCATGGTTGCGGGGATGGTGTATTCGCTCATCCATCAGCGTTCGCTGATGGATGCGGTTCGGTTCGGTGTTGCAGCCGGGGCTGCGATGTTGAAGACCCCAGGGACGGCACCGTGTTTACCAGCCGACGTGGAGGTCTTCTACGAACGGATTCGGGCACGGGCTGATCGGGGAGTGGTCCGATCCGACTAGGTGCCGATGCTCAGTCAAGCCATCGACTCGGATGTCGGCGTCCGCTCGAACGAGCTCGGGCGAGGATGATTCGTCGTTCAGCGACCGCGATTGCATGGCGAGCGGTGTCAACTGCGTCCGGGGTCACGGAAACCGACGTGATGCCTTGCCTCACGAGGTGTTCGGCCAGAGTTGGGTTGGTTGACACTGCCTGTCCGCACAGTGAGGTCGTCATGCCCGCGAGGGTGGCACGCTCGATGATGGTGTCGATGGTTTCGAGGACGGCAGGATCCATGGTGTCGAAGAGTTCTTGGCAAATCTCCGAATCCCGGTCGACTCCGAGCACCAGTTGAGTGAGATCGTTGGTGCCGATCGACACTCCGTCGATGCCCATTGCCGCGTACCTGGGAATCCAGTGGGCAACCGAGGGTATCTCAGCCATCACCCATCGAAGCATCCGGTGGTCCGCCCCGAGCGGGTGGGCATCCAATTGTGCCAAACAGCGCGCGAGCTCCCATTCGGTGCGAACGAAGGGAATCATCAAGTGCACGTTCGGATAGTTCTTTCGCGTTTCGGCGATGACATCGAGATCGAGCGCGAACAATTCCGGTTCCCGCACGTAGCGAAAACAGCCTCGGTAGCCGATCATGGGATTGTCTTCGTGGTGTTCGATGTCACCACCTTCGAGATGTGCAAACTCGTTGGTGCGGAGGTCTATTGCGCGGTAGATGACCGGTCGGGCTCCGAAAGCGGCGGCAATACGTGACAGGGCAGAGGACATTTTGGCCACGTACTCTCCGTGGAGACCTCGGGCGATCATCGTGTGGGGATGCAGCCCTTCAAGAGCGTCCATGATCAGGAATTCAGCTCGCAAGAGTCCTACTCCGTCGACGTCTGTGTCGGCTGTCCGTTCTGCAGCTTCGGGAGTCGCCAGGTTCACGTAGACGGATGTCGCGGTTGTCGAACGGGGTGTCGGCATTGTCCTCGGCATGGTGGTGGTCGCATTTTTCGAGGAGTCGGCGGTTGCGGAATCTGCAGCAATGACCGTTCCTGCAGTTCCGTCGACTGTGATCAAAGTCCCGTCTGCAAGATCCTTTGTTGCCGTGCGTGTTCCGACGACAACCGGTCGGCCGAGTTCGCGGCCCACGATAGCTGCGTGGCAGGTAATGCCACCGCCGTCGGTGACGATGGCGGCGGCTCGTCGGAGAACCGGTAACCAGTCCGGTCGCGTCATCGGGGCCACCAGTATTTCGCCGTCGACCAAATCACGACCGTCGGCCACTGAACGCAGGACTCGGACGCGTCCGGTAGCAGTTCCCGGCCCGGCGCCCAATCCCTGGGCGAGGACACGTGCTTTTTCGCCGACGTCGTGTTGGGCCTCGGCCAGTGCTTCCGGTTGCTCGGAAAGGGTGGTGATCGGGCGTGTCTGGACCAGCCACAGTTGTCCTCCGCTGTAGGCGAATTCGAGGTCTTGTGGTTGCCGGTAATGTTCTTCCACGGCTGCGGCCAATGCTGCGAGCTGGTGGATCTGGTCGTCGGTAAGGATCTGGTGTTCGCGTTGTGAGAGAGGTATTTCCGACGCCTTTTCAGTCCCTTCGGACAGCGAGATCGCGAATGCCTGTGAACCGATATGCACATCGATGATGTCGAAGTCAGGTTTCGACACTACGTAAGTGTCTGGTTCCACTTGTCCACCCACTACGACTTCCCCCAATCCGGTGGCAGCTTCGATGACCATGCGGTCCCGCGCACCGGTGCGCGGGTCGGCAGTGAATACGACTCCCGATTGGTCCGAGTCGACCATCAGTTGGACGACAACTGCCAGCGACGGCTCGTCCGCAACGCCTTGGAGATTGCGGTACGACAATGCTCGATCCGACCATAACGATGCCCAACACTGCCGTACGGCATCGATCAAGCCTTCGTCACCGGCGACATTTGTGAAACTTTCGTGAATGCCCGCGTACGAGGTATCGGACGCTTCTTCTGCGGGAGCGGACGAACGGACCGCTACTCGCGTACCTGAAGGCCCCAGCGCGCGATAGGCGTCGATGATCTGCTCTTGCAGTGCTTTGGGCACGAGTGATGCTGTGACTGCCTCCTCGGCGCTGCGGGTAGACGGTAGTTCCCCTGATTTCAGGTCGTCTCTCAACCCGGAAGCTTCCATGGCGTCGAGATAGCCGCAGGTGGTGATTACGAACCCCGGCGGAACCGGAAAGTTCGATCGCCTCAGTTCGCCGAGATTCGCGGCTTTGCCGCCGACGGTCGGTGCGTCTTCGGGTCCGACGGCGTCGATCGGTACTACCCACCGGCGTCTGGCATCTATGGAACTCGCTTTCATGAGCTCTCCCGTCCGAGTGCTATGCGCGTGGGTTAGCGAGCGACAGTGTTCAGCAAACCCTTTCCCGCATCAGGTCTACAGAGGCGGAAGTCACTCCGCTCGGGGCCGATTTCCAGTGCGCAGGATGCCGAAGACACTTCCGGTTCACGGTCGATGTTTGTCACGCTGGGGACATCGGTTCGTCGCATTCCTGCGTTCGCGAGATCGGACGTCCAGCGGGATAACCAGAGGAGAATTGTCATGCGTGCACGAGACATCATGAGTAGCCCTGTGACGACAATCGATCAGGCGCGAAGTGTAGGTGACTGTCTACGAGAGATTGCGCGGTCAGGTTTTTCGGCACTCCCAGTAGTCGACGAGCAGAAGCGACTGGTCGGGATCGTGTCCGAAGGCGATCTTCTCAGAAGTGGGTTCGAACGACTGTCACAGGAACACGCGACCGAGTCGACCGAACAATCCGTCGCTGACGTGATGACACAACCCGTGGTGGCAATGACCGAAGATGTCGTGGTCAATGACATCGCATCCGAGATGCTGCGTTCTGGGCTGCGCGCGGTTCCGATCGTTCGTGAGAGGGACGTAATCGGAGTGGTGACCCGCCAGGATTTGATCGGACTGCTGGCCCTGGACCCCGATCGGATCGCTGACGAAGTGCGCCATCGACTTGACGTCTATGGCGGGCCCGACCGATGGGCAGTGGGTTATGTCGACGGAATGCTGACAGTCAGTGGGATTTCCGACGATGATCCCGAGCGAGGTGTCGTGACTGCACTTGCTTCGACCGTTCCAGGCGTTGACGAGGTTCGATTGAGGCCTTGAGAATCGCCAATCCTTGAAGGATTACGCCGACGAGTGAATCGAGTGGCCATGAGCGGCGCAAACGAGCGATCGATGACGCAGACCGACCTGATGTCTTGGCGGATGGAGGCCGATCCGGTCCTCCGCTCGACAATCGTCTCGATCATCGTGCTGGACAGGCTCCCGGATCACGAACGATTGACCGCCGCGATGAACCACGCCATCGATGTAGTTCCGATCTTCAGGTGTAAAGCGGTTGCGCGACAATTTCCGTGGAGTCCACCACGTTGGGTGGATGACGCGGACTTCGACCTGAGTTGGCACCTTCGAAGGTCTTCCGTGCCACCACCAGGTGGGTGGAAAGGCGTCCTGGATTTTGCCCGCATGAGCGGGATGGCAGCCTTCGACAAGGATCGTCCGTTATGGGAGCTCACCGTGCTCGATGGGCTAGGCGGCGGTGCAACAGCGCTGGTAGTCAAAGTTCATCATTCCTTGACCGACGGGGTCGGGGGTATGCAACTGACACGCGAAATTACCGATGACACGCGGACTGGCGGATCAAGTCAGGACGGCCACGAATTCAGGCCACCTGTTGTTCGTTCCACACCAGGAGACTCACGTGCGGCGATGACCGAAGCGGTGGCCCGAAGTGCCGCGCACGCAGTGCGCCATCCCGCCGCTACGATGCACGACGTCGTACGAATCTTCGGATCGACGGCGCGTATGACGCGACCGGCGACCAGAACGATGTCGCCAGTGATGACTGCTCGGAGTACGCGCCGTGGTTTCGGTGTGATCGAATTTCCGGTGGCGGCACTGACCACTGCAGCGGCGGGCACACAATGCTCGGTAAACGACGCGTTCTTGTCTGCACTTCTACTGGGTATGGCCGGCTACCACAGAGGCCACGGTG
>NZ_LVCT01000281.1:0-13865 GCF_001647205.1 Rhodococcus sp. EPR-134 | reverse complement strand
TCTTCCGGTCGATATTGCAGATCCGGAGAAATTGATCCGTCGTGTTCACGCCATCGTAGAAAGTTGGCGGAACGAGCCGGCGATTCCGCTATCTCCTCACTTGGCCAGAATGCTGAACTTGCTGCCGGTCGCGGTCACATGCGACATGCTCAAGCACATGGATTTTGTTGCATCCAACGTCGTTGGTTCTTCGACACCGTTGTACCTCGCCGGTGCGCGGATAATTCGCCAATTCGCATTCAGTCCTACCCTCGGATCGGCTTTCAACGCGACTTTGATGTCTTACGACTCGCACATGTGTGTCGGGATCAACGTCGACGTGAGAGCAGTTCCGGACCAACCCGCATTGATGACAGCCGTCGCCGAAGGGTTTAGAGCCGTGCTGGCACTTGGGTCTCGGCACACAGACGCCACCGTGACAACGTCGTACTGACAGCTTGGGCGTGTGTAATGGTTCGAGATCGAGCATCGGCTCAGGCAGTTGAACGTGCCGGTAACTTGACAGAGGTGGCGCCGACGTCGCCAGGTGCGGTGCCGACTACATCTCCGACTGTCATTCCGAAAGTCACTCCAGCAGCGATTCCGGTGAGGGAGGGGCAATTGTGGAACCGATCGAGCCATAGGCGATGTGACTCACTCCCACCGGATTCGGCCGACACCCCCAGCGATAACCGGTTCAACGCGCTGCGCATTTCCGCGGTGTACAGCCGCATCGACGCGAACACCGAATGTGCCGCGGCGCAATGCCCAGCAAAAGACGAATGCGTAACCGATGAAGGGCTTCTCGAACGAAGAGGACGCGCCCACGCGCACGATGAGGTCTCGGATAGTCCGACTGTTCTCTACCTGTCCATTGACGCTTTGTGTGGCGCTTCGATCTGTAGGCCCCAGAGTCCCAGTCCCATGATTCACGTTGGAAGTGTTCCGCGCTGCATTCGCCATGCAAACACGAAAGTGCCGCTGAGACTTGGCGATGCCAGAGTTGCTCTTTCACGTTGCGTGATCAGGCCAGTGCCCACGTTCCGTCGAGGCAGCAAAGCGTACGTCGATCAGGTAGGCGTTGCTGCCGCGAAGACGCTCGGTGCGAGTACCCCCAGCATTCGTCGACGTAAGGCTGGATTCGAATGGCCCAAACCAAGGGCAGAACCACGGGAGCGCACTCGCACTGACTTAGGCCGACACAGCGGCCAGGACACTGAACACCAGACCCGAACATGCAAGTGCGGCCCCGAAGGCAACTGAGCCGGCGAGTGGAAGTCAATCTGCGGCGATTGATGCTGACCTGCCTCAGGTTGGCGCTGAACATCGCCGTACATAGCATCCATCCGGACCGAACCCGGCGACTCGACTCCGTAGCCCGCTACCTGCAAGATCTGGGTTTCGACAACCTCGAAGCGAACGGCGCAGCCCAGACTCATCCCCCGGTGGGTGGTATGTCGACCGGTCATTGACGTCATCAGCTCACCTGACCCGACTCCGTGCGATTGCATCGATGATGTTCCGCGTTCGAGCCACTGGTGCTCTGTGCGAGTGCGCGTCGAATCAGATGGTGGCAGGCTTGTCGACATCGAAAGATTTCGTATCAACACTAATCCCCGAAACGGGATGCCGTCTCGAATCAGCGACCTCGTGCAACCGTCGGCCGGACGGGGCACCGGCTCGTTTCCGCGAGTGCTGCGCGTCAATGTCGAGCACCCCGTGGACCTTTGATTCCAGGAGATGCGGTCAGACGTCGGTACAGGTGGGATCGGTTAGCAGCTCGTCTTCGCCCGTCGAGTCATCTGTCGAGCTCTCCTGGCGTGTGACCCGCAGTACCCGCAGAGACGCCGCTAGGCCGAGGGCGAGGAATGCGATCGCTGCGACCATCGCCCATTGAGTGGCTGAGGCGAAGGCCTCGGACAACTGATGGATGACCTCGTCGGGGCCGTGACTCGCGCGTAGGCCGGCGATCGCGCCGCCCGCGGATTCTCGGGTGGCGTCGGTGAAGTTCTCCGCGGAACCCTGGATACTGCCGAGGTAGTGGGCCAGTCCGATCGACAGGACCGCGCCGACGACTGCGGAGCCGAGCGCCGAGCCGATCTGTCGAACGGTGCTCTGCGTGGCGGAGCCCTGCCCGGACAGGTCTACCGGTATATCGGACAACACGGTGCTGGTAAGTTGCGCGGACGCCAGGCCGAGGCCGACACCGTAGATCACGAGCACTGCACCGACCGTGACAGGGGAGACGTCCGCGCTGATGACGAGTACGAGTGCCAACACGCCGATGATCTCGAGGACGACGCCGACAACGACTGTGCCGGCTGCACCGATCGCAGCCGCCAGGTGACGGGCCATGGTGCCGGAGAGAAAGGCGCCGGCTGCCATCGTTGCCAGTACGAAGCCGGCGCCGAGGGTGCTCAGGCCGATGGCATTGATCAGGAACAGTGGCAGCGCGAAGATCAAGCCGAACTCGCCGACCGCGATCATCATCGCGGCGATGTTCCCCCAGCTGAAGGTGGGGGTGTAGAACATGTGCAGATCTAGAAGTGCGGACCGATTGACTCTGGCACGGTGGCGTTCCCAGAACACGAACAGCGTCAACACTACGGCAGCCAGGAGTAGCAGGATCGGCACGATCGAGAGGGGCATGTCCGCAGACCACGTCATACCGAAGAGGCTCAAGTCTTTGAGTGGCTTCCACCAGCCGAGGGTGCTGCCCTCGATGATCGCGAAGACGAGTGCACCGAAGCCGATCGCACTGAGCAATAGCCCATCCACGTCGAAGCCGGGGCGGGAGTCGCCGGAGCGGGTCTCGGGGATCACAACCAGCGCTGCGACTATCAATACAAGGCCGATGGGGATGTTGACGTAGAAGATCCACTGCCAGCTGAACGAGCTGGTAAGCCAGCCGCCGAGCAGCGGGCCGAGTGCGGCGGCGCCGGCCATGACCGCCCCCCAGACACCGAATGCGGCGGCCCGATCCTTTCCGCGGAAGGTCGCGTTGACTGTCGAAAGTGTGGACGGGAGGATGCACGCGCCACCAACGCCCTGCAGTGCACGCGCGGAGATGAGCATCTCGGCGCTCCCGGACTTGGCCGCCCAGAGGCTGCCGGCGAGGAACAGAGCGATGCCGACGAGGAAAATATTTCGCCGGCCCAGGCGATCGCCGAGGTTGCCAGTGGTCAGCAATAGCGCGGCGAACACGATCGCGTAGAGCGAGTTCACCCACTGTGCGTCAGTAATGTTCAGGTGCAGGTCGTCGATGATTGTCGGGAGGGCGACGGCCACAATAGTGCCGTCCATGACGATCATCGCCAGGCCCAGCGCGAGTACGACGAGGCTCCACCACTTGGATATGCGTGGGGCAGGAGAGAGCGCTGAGGCCGATGCGTTTCCGTCACGGGGTCACACTACGGTTCACCGTGGACGGAGCGCATCAATCGAAAGTTGTACAGTGCTCCAGCAGTCGAGGTTGACGTCGGACCGAATTCGGCGCCAGCATTCCATAATCCACCTGTGCGCGGCGATCGCGCAGTGGTTGCATGGTTCGACGAATTGGGAACTGGGGTTCGCGTGGACGGATTGGGTGGGGCCGATCAGTGGCGACACGGATGTTGGCGTGCGATTGCACGGTCCTCGGATCTTGTTGGACGAGAATGGTGTTCGGCTCGAGTGCGGTAGGGAAGTGAGAACGGCGACGGTTCCGCAGCGGCGGGCGTTGGCGGTGCACGATGGTGGGTGTGCGTTTCCGGGGTGTGAAAGCCGTCGGAATAATGCCCCGGAGCATACGCTGGCATTTTCGTGTACCGGAGAGTTCAAGGCAGCGACCAGAACTGAGTAGTCACCAGATAGAAGACGACCACCCAGAACAAGGTCACCGCAGCGACGATTGCCACCCCTTGTGCGTTGGTTTTTGCGACAGGAATCCCCGGAGGCGGACGCAGCCAACGGCGCAGGAGTCGATTCACGTAGTACGGCATCGTGAAGAAACTCATGATGAAGCTCGACAGCAGATTGCCGATCAACAATCCGAGCCAGAGTGGCAGCTTCAGCGGTGACAGCGCCAAAGTAAGCAAGACGACAGTCGGGTAGAGACCGACCCAGACCGCGATCGAGGTTTTTGTCTCCGAAGGTGGAGGGGCCTCGTTTCCGTTCTCGTCGAAGGCAAACCAACTGCCGAACGAATTGTCCACGGTTCGCAGTTCGAAGTCGTGAAACTTGCGGCCCTCGGCGAGGAGTTGTTGTCGCTCAGGGGAAGTCAGCCACGTATCGAGGTGGGCAGCATTGTCGAAGCGATACAGCAGGGTCCATTCATCCTGCACACCGTCGACGGGGCGAAACAGTTCGGTGCCGCGGAATCCGTCGAAAGCACTCTCCACCTCCCGAAGGCGATCCTGCCAGGCAAGGAACTCGTCGATGCTGTCGTCACCGACTCGGTGCGTCACTACGACGGTCAGCAGTGGGTCCGGAGGCCTGATCCCGCCGCTCACTACCTGCTGCGTGGCCGGGCCGTCGAAGAACTGACGACCGCTGTCGAGGTAGTTCTGCCTCGTCGCGCTGTTGATCCACGCTTGAACATGAGCGATGGAGTCGAATCGGTACACGATCACCCAATCGGGTTGGGTGGGCGTCGGAGCCGCGATTTCTGCCCCGAGGAAGCCCGCGTAATCTGCGGCGGCTCGGTTGAGATCTTTCTGCCATACCTCGAATTCTTTCTCCCGTCCGGCACGCACTCGCTGGCCGATGATGACCGTCGCGGCGCTGTCCGCCGACGTGTGCGCGGTCATCGGTTCAGGCCTGTGTAGATGCGTTCCGGGGTGAGCGGTAGCGACCGGAATCGTGACCCGGTTGCATCCTGCAGTGCGTTCGCCAATGCAGGGGCAACCGGATTGATGCAGCACTCCGCCATGCCCTTGGAGCGGAGTGGGCCGACGGAGTCGGATGACTCGACGAGGATCACCTCCGTGCGTGGGATATCTGCATATGTCGGGATCCGGTAGTTACGTAGATTCGGGTTCATCATCGCGCCGTTTGCGTCTACGTGGAAGTTCTCGGTGAGTGCGAAGCCGATGCCCTGGGCGACGCCACCTTCGATCTGTCCCCGCACCTGCGCCGGATTGATGATCACCCCAGCGTCGGTGGCTTGGACGCTGTAGAGAATGCGGATCTCGCCGGTGATGCGATGGACGGCAATCCGGAAGCCATGAGTGTTGGACACCACGCTGCGCGGAGATCCGTATGCCTTCCGCGCCTCGGTGAATCGGATCCCGCGCGGGCGTGCGGCCTCGAGTATCTCTTGCAGTGTTAATCGAGTACTACCGCAGACGATCTTGTCGTCGTCCATCGAGCACTGGTCAATCGACACGCCGGTGTGGTGCGCGGCGAAGGCAAGTAGGCGATCGCGGAGCGCATTCGACGCGCGAAGTACCGCGTTCCCAGCGACAAACAGGCCGGCGCTGGCGAAAGCGCCTGTGTCGAAACCGGTTCGGTCGGTGTCCGACTGAATGATTCGTACACGTGACGGTGTTGTGCCCAGCTGATTCGCGGCGATCTGCACGTGGGCGGTAGAAGTTCCCTCACCGAATTCGACTGTGCCGATGGCAAGTTCGTATACACAGTCTTCGCCGAGGGTGAGCCAGGCCTCGGAAATGTGCTCGGTGGGTGGCGCGGTCTCGTGTAGTGAACTGGCGGTACCGGTGCCGATCAGCCAATCGTCTCCGAGCGAGGGAACCGGTTGGCGCTTCAACGCGGCGTCGATCAGATCTATGCATTGCCCCAGTCCGTCTTCGGTGAAGATCACGTCGTCTGGGCCGTCTTCGAGTGCGACGAGCGAATCGCCCGGTCGGACGATATTGCGTCGACGCAGTTCGAGCGGATCCATGTCCAGCGCGATGGCCAATTCGGTCATGGCCGATTCCACGGCAAAGGCCGGTTGCGTCATCCCGTACCCACGTAGAGCGCCGCTCGGAACATTGTTGGTGTACACGGAATACGCATCGAACTTCTTGTTGGCGCAGCGGTAGAGCGAGACCGCCGCGCCGCCGGCAAAGAGTGTCTCTCCACCGTGGTTTCCGTACGCACCGGTGTTCGAGATGTTTCGGTACTGAAATGCCGTGAGGGTTCCGTCAGACTTGGCACCGAGCTTGATCGTGAGCTTCATCGGATGACGCGGCGACGCGGTGGTGAACTCTTCTTCTCGGGTGAACTCGAGGCAGACGGGACGACCGGTGTCGAGGGTGGCGAGCGCCACCAGATCCTCGCTGATCACTTCCTGTTTTCCTCCGAACCCGCCGCCCACGCGTTTGCAGAACACGCGTAGCTGATCCGGGCGGAGGTCGAAGAGATGGGCGAGTTTGACCTTGGCGATGGAGGGGGACTGCGAACTTGTGCGAACGTGAAGGCGTCCGTCTTCCATCCAGGAGATCGAACCGTGCGTCTCGAGGTGCGCGTGCTGAACCCGCGGCGAGAAGTAGGTGCCTTCGTGGATGACGTCGGCCTCGGCGAACCCGGCCTCGACGTCGCCCACATGACCGTGAAGTTCGAGCAGGATGTTGTGCTCTGGATCTCGAACAAAGGGATCGTCGGATCCGTGCAGGGCTGGAGCGCCGTCGGCCATGGCCTCTTCCGGATCGAACACAAAAGGCAGGATCTCGTAATCGACCTTCACCTTCCGACGGCCTTCTTCCGCAGCGACGACGGAGTCGGCGAGGACGGCCACTACACGCTGACCCACGAACCGCACGACGTTGTCGAGAATGTAGGTGTCGTCCGGATCGACAAGGTGGTCGGTATGTATTGCCGTGGTGAAGAGCTTGCGCGGCACGTCTTTCCAGGTGTAGACGCGATGGACACCGGGGACGGCGAGCGCCTCGGTGGTGTCGATGGAGGTGATGCGTGCATGTGCGTGCGGCGAGTGCAGCACTTTCAGGTGCAGCATGCCGTCGATGGCGGTGTCCATAGTGTATTCGGCTCGGCCGGTCACCACGTCGGTGGCCGCCGGCGCCCCGACGCTGGTTCCGACGGCCTGTCCCGGGAGGGCAACTTCGACAGCACCGACACCGTTGACCGCGTCTTCGATGGATCGGTAACCGGTGCAGCGGCACAGGTTTCCCTTGAGCGCTCGCGGCAAGTCTTCTTTCTGCGCGTCGGTGAGCGCCGCCGAGGTCATGATCATCCCGGCGGTGCAGAACCCACACTGAAAGCCGGGTGCATCCCGGAACTGCTGCTGAATCGGATGGAGATCTTCGGGCGTGCCGAGTCCCTCGATCGTGGTTACCGCGCGACCGTCGGCGCGAAAGGCGGGCGTGATGCAGCTGTGTATCGGTGTTCCGTCGAGCCACACTGTGCACGCCCCGCAGTCCCCGCCGTCGCACCCCTTCTTCACCCCGTGGTGTCCGAGGTGCCGAAGAAACGTCCGGAGACACTGTCCCGGGAACGGCTCCTCGTGGAACTGTCGGTCGTTCACCGTGTAGCTCATGACTGGCTCCCCGTGAGTTCGTTTCGGAGCTCGTCGGCGTAGTGGCGGGCGAGGTGGAGGCGGTGGTCTGGGGTTCCGTTGGGATCGTCGAACCAAATGTCGGCCGAAATGGAGTCGACGGCTCGTCGCAGAGAGTGCTCGTCCGGCATGGTGTCGAACGTCAGCCGGATCGGATGGGTGGTGCCGGCGGTGATGGTGAGGTGAAAGTCGTCGGCGCCAGGAGTCTGCGTCGCGATCATGAAGATCGTCGAACGGCCGAGGTGCGTGAGACTGAAGCGGCGGTGGGCGTGCCGTTTGGTGAGTGCGTGCACCGGGAACTCGATGCTCCGAAGGACTTCGCCCGGCTCCAGGACATTCTGGTGGTCACCGGTCACGAAGTCGCACGCGTCGACGGTCCTCACTGTTCCGTCGGTAGCCCATAGTGTGAACGAAGCCTCGAGTGCAACTGCCAGGGTGATCATCGGTCCGGCCGGAAGCGACATACAGATGTTGCCGCCTACGGTGGCCGAATTCCACACCTTGAAAGACGAGAGGAAGTACTCGCAGCTGACGCGAATAAGTGGACTCGCACGCCAATTGTCCGGCGGGACAAACGCATACAGTTCGGCAACGGTGCACGTAGCTCCGACACCGAAATGAGTCGGGCCGACCTCCAGTGGTGTCCAACCGAGCGCGGTGAGGTCGACCAGTCGACGCGTGTCGGGTTGTTCTGCTGAGAACAGCCACGTTCCTCCCGCGAGCCAGGCGTCGCCGGGACGCCACACGTCCCCTGGGCGATCCGGTGGTCGGCGTATCACGTCGGTAATGGTGGTGATGTCCATGCGCCTGCTCCCCTCGGGGGATGTGTCTTCTCGGAGTGGGACATTACCGAGGTGACGAGACGCATTCACACTTTTAGTACATATCGGGCACGCGAAACATGAGCGATACGTACGTGACATCGACTGGTGGGGCGGTGCATGCGCGTGCCGATTCTGGGTACGACTGCTTGAGAGGCGCGATCAGCCTCTTGCTTTCGCGCTGTTGATTCGGACGCGGCTACGCACTCGGCGGCCGCGGAGATCATGCAGGGCGGGGCGCTGTGAAACCCTTCGAGGTAAGTCGGACCGATCCTTCTGATGAGACGCTCTTTCCGCTCTCGGCCGCCCAACGGGCAACCTGGTTCGCTCAGCAATTCGATCCCGAAGTCCCGATTCTGATAGCGCACTACGTGGAGCTGCGCGGCGAACTCGACGTCGAACTGCTGGATCGCGAAACGCGAGCGGTGTCATACGAGTTTCAATCTCCTTTGCTCAAAGTGATCGAGATCGACGGTCAACCGATGCAGTACGTGGACGAGACATCTGAGATCACCGTCCGTCTTGTCGACCTCCGTGGGTCCCCCGATCCGATCGAGGATGCCCTCGGGTGGATGCGCCGAGATTGCCGGACGCAGCTCGACCTGGCAGTCGACGGAATCGTCGCGACCGCTGTGCTGCGCGTCGGGGACGCGCACTATCTGTGGTACAGCCGCATCCATCATGTTGCGCTCGACGGTTTCGGTGCCATGACCATGATGAACCGCATTGCGCATCGGTACTCGGCCTCGGCGGCGAGAAAGGACTCGCAGCCGAGTCGTGCCGCGACGCTGCGCACGCTGTACGACATCGACGAGCGGTACAGAATGTCGGATCGATTCGCCGCCGACCGGGAGTACTGGGCTGAGCGCAATACCACCCTCGCCGGATCCAGCCTGGCGGAGGCTTCTGGGCCCGCGCAAACCGAGAGCCGACTCGAAAGCACACTGATGTCGGACCGAAGTTGTGCCCTTCTCTACGAATCCGAGAACCACGCTGCACCGGTCATCGCTGCGCTCGCGTTGTACCTCGCGCGGATGACGGCGAAAGAGACTGTCCAGATTCATGTTCCGATGTCCGGACGGACTACGGCGGTGCTGCGGGACTCGGGCGGCATGATGGTGAACGTCACGCCACTTCTCATCCGTGTCGCAGCGGTCGACACCGTCGGTGAACTGTTCGCCCAGGTCCAACATGAGCTCATGGGTGCATTGCGGCACCAGCGCTGCAGCCTCGACGACATCCGTCGGGACGCAGGCGTGACGAGCGGTCTGGAAGGCGAAGACTCATATGCCGGGCCCATGGTCAACGTCATGCTGTTTCGCCAGGAGGTGCAGTTGGGCGAGGTGGTTGGGGAGTATCACATCGTCACCTCCGGGCCGGTGGAAGACCTTCTGGTCAACGTGTATCCGAGCGGCGACAGGCTGCGTGTCGACTTCCGGGCAAACCCGATCCGATACGAGGAGGCGGGTTTACGCGAGCACCACCGGAACTTTGTCGGCTTGCTGGAAGAGTTGATCGCGTCTGATTCCGGTGCCGAACTCGCAGACATTCACGGCCCGACGGCCCGAGAGGGCGAGCGACGACAACGCGAAGTCCGGCACCTTGAGTATTGGAGACATGAGCTCACCGGGGCGCCCGAACTTTTGCAACTTCCCTTCGATCGACCCAGGCCTGCAACGCAATCGCTGGACAGTGCACAGGTTGAGGTCCTGATCGCCGCCGACACCCACGCGCGGATCACGGCGATGGCGAGTGATCTCGGGACGGACACTCGTGCGGTCTTACATGCGAGCTTTGCTCTCCTGGTGAGCCGGTTGTCCGGTGCTTCGGATGTTGTGATCGGTACGCCCGCGGGATCCGACGCGAACATCGTCGCCATCCGGAGTCGCGTCGATCTGGTGACGACTTTCACGGCGCTCCTGTACAGCGTCGTCGAGGTCCACAGTAATGCGCGGGCGCACAGCGAGATACGGCTCGAGCAGTTGGTTCAGCCATTGCACGTGGAGGATGTACCCGCCTATGCGCCGGTTGTACAGGTGATGTTCGAGTCCGTCGCCGGCGCTGACGAGCGCCCTCGCGACATCGGCCGCTTCGATCTCGGAGTGTCTGCAGTCGAACTGTTCGACGAGGTGGGTACGCCGTCCGGAATCTCGGTGAGGCTCGCGTTTGCCACCGATCTATTCGACGCCGAGACGGTACGCGGCCTCGGTTTGCGGTTCGCCTGCGTCCTGGAATCCGTCACAGCGGATCCGGCAATCATGGTCGGCGACATCGATATCTTGTCCGACGACGAGCGATCCGCGATACGGCCTGTCCGCGGTGACCCGCGCGCTTCGCATCGCACCCTGGCCGATTTGTTCGACGGTGCGGCGCGCACACACCCCGACGGCGTGGCCCTGTCGTATCTCGATGACGAGTTGACGTATCGAGAACTCGACGAGCGTTCGTCGAAGTTGGCCCGAGAATTGATCGACCGCGGCATCGGTCCGGAAAACATTGTGGCGCTGGGTATGACGCGTTCGATCGAATCGGTTGTCGCGATGTTGGCCGTGAGCAAAGCCGGCGCGGCATTCGTGCCGGTGGATCCGACCTATCCGAATGAACGTGTTCGCTTCATGCTGACCGATTCCGGCGCCGTACTGGGACTCACGGTCGTCGCGGAACTTCATCGCTTGCCGGATTCGGTTCCCTGGTCAGCGATCGACGACGCTGAGTTCCGTGGCCGACTTGCACGGTTGTCCGTGCGTTCCATCTCCGATGTCGATCGGGTGCGCCCGATCCGGCCCGACAATCCCGCATACGTGATCTACACGTCCGGGTCCACCGGACTCCCCAAGGGGGTGACGGTCTCGCATCGTGGACTGGAAGCGCTTGCTGCCGAACAGCGTTCGCGGTTCGGTGCGACCCAGGATGCGCGAACGTTGCACTTCTCGACCCCGAGTTTCGACGCCTCGATTTTCGAGTACCTGCTGGCTTTCGGTGCCGGAGCGACCATGGTGATTGCGCCGAGCACGATCTACGGCGGTGACGAGTTGTCTCACTTCCTCGAATCCCAGCGTGTCACGCATGGTTTTGTCACTACTGCGGCGCTCGGAACAGTTTCGCCCGAGGGCCTTTCGGACTTCGGCGAAGTGGTGGTCGGTGGTGAGGCCTGTCCGCCGGATCTCGTGCAGCGGTGGGCTCCCGGCCGACGGCTGTGCAATGCGTACGGGCCGACCGAGACCACCGTCATGTCGAACATCGGCGAGCCGATGGTGTCGTCGGAGGACATCACAGTGGGCGGTCCGCTCCGCGGCTTCGAGGAGATCGTGCTCGATCAGCGATTGCACCCCGTCCCCGACGGTGTTGTGGGCGAGCTGTACATCTCGGGAGACGCGCTCGCACGTGGATATCACCGGAAGTATGCGTTGACCGCAGAACGATTCGTGGCAGACCCCTTCGGCCTCCCCGGGCAGCGGATGTATCGAACGGGGGATTTGGTGCGGTGGCGCCGTGGCCGTGGACTCGAGTACGTCGGTCGTAGTGACTTCCAGGTGAAAGTTCGCGGATTTCGTATCGAACTCGGGGAAATCGACAGCGTCGTGCGGTCGTGTCCGCAGGTCGAGAATGCAGTCACCGTGGCGCGTGCGGCTCCCTCCGGGACAGCGACGATCACCACGTACGTCGTGCCTGCCGGCGGAAGTGCGCTCTCGACGGCCGAGCTGACGCGGTACGTCGCGAGCCGTGTTCCGTCGTACATGGTTCCTGCGGCATTTGTTCTACTCGACGAGTTGCCGGTAACTCCGGCGGGAAAGGTCGATCGCGCTGCCTTACCTGCACCTCGGCTCGATGCTCGGTCGGACGACTTTCGACCGCCCGAGGGCGCTGAGGAACTAGTGCTCGCCGAGATTTTTGCCGATGTTCTAGGCGTCGAGACGGTGGGTGCGGGTGACGACTTCTTCGATCTGGGCGGGAACTCACTGATTGCCACGAAGCTGATCGCTCGCGTAAATGCCGCTGAAGAAATCGATTTCGGGGTGCGGACTTTGTTCGAAGCACCGACTATCGAATCATTGGCCCGTCACGTGCGGGATGCGAAGTCATCCCGCGTTGATCGCACGCGTTCGAAGCGTCCAATCCTGCAGGCACATTCGTACAGGGACAAGATTCCGGTGTCTGTGGCACAACGACGCCTGTGGTTCGTCAATCAGTTCGACACGTCGTCCCCGGCCTACAACATTCCGATGGTGGTCCGACTGTCAGGTGCCTTGGATGTCGCTGCGATGCAGCGCGCGGTGGGAGATGTTGTCGATCGGCATGAATCGCTCCGTACCGTCTACCCGGCGTCGGTCGACGGCCCCCATCAGGTAGTAGTGCCTTCGGAACGCGTGACGTCGAAGATCGCGTGGGAAGTATCCGTGGACGAGGAAGCCTTGGACAGGCGCATCGCCGATCTCGCTCGCGAGGGGTTCGACGTGAGCGCGAACGTGCCCCTGCGCGGCTCCCTTTTTCGGGTCACGCCGGACGATCATGTCCTTGCGCTGGTGGTTCACCATATTTCGGCGGACGGAGCATCCCTCGAGCCGCTGGCCCGCGACCTGACCCGCGCCTACGCGGCGCGGGCTGCGAAACGGGCACCGGACTGGTCGCCTTTGCCTGTGCAGTACGCCGACTACAGCCAATGGCAGATCGAACTGCTCGGCAGTGACGACGATCCGGACACGCTCGAGGCGAAGCAGTTGGACTACTGGACGTCCACCCTGGCCGGTCTACCTGACGTGATCGACCTTCCGCTGGATCGACCGAGACCGGCGGAACGATCCATGCGCGGTGAATCGGTCCGATTCTCGGTGCCCGCAGACGTGCACAGTGAACTCCTCGAACTCGCTCGGAATCACAACACGACACCGTTCATGGTGATGCACGCAGTGCTGGCGGTTCTGTTGGCACGGCTGAGCGCCTCGCCGGACATAGCGATCGGGACTCCGGTAGGAGGGCGCGCCGAGCAAGTCCTCGACGATCTGGTCGGGATGTTCGTCAACACGGTCGTCCTGCGAATCACCGTTGACACCGCCGCGACTTTCGAGGAGATCCTTTCACGAACTCGCGAAGTCGATCTGGCAGCGTTCGGACAAGCCGAGGTGCCGTTCGAGCGAGTCGTCGATGCAGTTGCGCCGGAGCGTTCGTCATCTCGCTCACCGCTCTTCCAGGTTCTGTTGGAATTCCAGAACACCGCAGATCCCCACCTCGAACTACCCGGACTGGGTGTCGATGTTGTTCCAGTCGACGTCGGTGTCGCCAAATTCGACTTGCAACTGTCGCTCTCCGAGCAGCGTGGCAAAGACGGCCTCCCCATGGGTTTCGATGCCGCCTTCACCTATGCCTCCGATATCTTCGAGCGCACCACAGTCGCCGAGTTCGGCGAGCGTTTCGTCCGCCTCCTCCGGTCGGTCGTGTCGGATCCAACAGTGCCAGTAGGGGATACGGAAATTTTGGGCGTGCCCGAGCGTGGGTTGGTGGTGGGTGGTTGGGATGGTGTGGGGGTTGTGGTGGGGGGTTTGACGTTGGTGGATGTGTTGGATGGGCGGTTT
>NZ_LVCT01000280.1:0-32328 GCF_001647205.1 Rhodococcus sp. EPR-134 | reverse complement strand
ACGCTCTCTCCGGCCACCCACGAATCGGTGAGCGAAGCGAGAGCGCGGCCTCTACCCGTGAACAGTCGGGAGTCTCGTCGGCGACAGAAGACGTACTCGCGGAACTTCGACGGAAGAACGCCGAGTACGAAGAGACATTCGGCCATGTTTACCTGGTCTGCGCGTCGGGGAAATCTGGAACGGAGCTCCTCGACATCCTTCGAGGTCGTCTCCGAAACGACCCGGCGACCGAGCGTTCCGTGCTTCGAACCGAATTGGCCGCCATCAATCGGATCAGACTCGCCCGTCTGATCGATGCACTCGCCGGAGGCACAGCATGAGCAAGACCCTCAGCACGCACGTTCTCGACGCGACGACGGGCAACCCCGCGGCGGGGATTCGCGTCGAACTTCGTGATCGAGACGGTGCCTCCGTCACCACTGCGGAGACCGACTCCGACGGCCGCATCCCCGAACTTGCTCCCGGTGGCCTGACCGCCGGTCACTACACCCTGACTTTCGACACCGGAACGTATTTCGAGACCAACGGACAAGAAAACTTCTACCCGGAAGTGACAGTGACCTTCCGGGTGGACGACACGGCACGGGGCTATCACGTCCCACTGTTGCTGTCTACCTTTGCTTATTCCACCTATCGCGGGAGCTGAACACGTGACTACCGAAAACATCACGACCGGCAACATCACAACCGGCAGTACGAACACCGAACGGTTGAGCGGATCGATCGAACTATCGGGTCACCAGTACGGCAAAGCGGAAAATCGAGTAGTCCGAATCTATCGAGACACCCCCCGTCACGAAATTCACGACATCAACGTCTCCACCTGCCTGCGTGGAGATTTCGCCGACGCGTACCTCACCGGTGATCAATCGAAGGTTCTGCCGACCGACACGCAGAAACAAACGGCCTACTCCTACGCCAAGGAAAAGGGTCTGATCTCGATCGAGACGTACGGACTCGAACTCGCCCGTCATTTCGTCGACGACATCGAACCGGTCAGTGGCGCGCGGATCGAGATCGAGGAATACGCCTGGGAGCGTGCGATTGTCGACGGCAGCGAGCACGACTACACCTGGATTCGGAAGGGTCAGGAAGTTCGGACGGCGTCGATCACCATCGCCGATACCGGGACATGGGTGATCGGCGGCCTGAAGGACCTCGTGATCCTCAAATCGACCGGTAGTGAGTTCTCGGGTTTTCTCGAAGATCCGTACACCGTTCTCGAGCCGACCGACGACCGCGTCATGGCGACGACGTTGGTCGCCCAGTGGCGATTCGTCACCACCGACGTCGACTGGGAATCGGTCTACGCGGGCATCAAGGCACAGATCGTCAAGCAGTTCGCACAGGTACATTCACTTGCCCTGCAGCAGCCGCTCTTCCACATCGGCAAGGCAATCCTCGAGGAATTCCCGATCATCGCGGAGGTTCGACTGTCCGCACCCAACAAGCATCATTTCGAATATGCACTCGGCCGCTTCGGAGTGGAGAACGACAACGAGGTGTTCCACGCTGCGGATCGTCCGTACGGCCTGATCCAAGCTGCGGTCAGCCGATCCGACGCACCAGACGCGGGACCGTCGTGGACCACCTACGCCGGTTGGTTGTCGTGACCGAATCAGCTCTCGGGGCAACACTCGTCGTGGCGGGCGCTCATGTGGTCACGATGGACGGCGACCGCTCCGAGTACTCCGACGGCTATGTGGTGATCTCGGGCAACAAGATCGTCGACGTCGGCGCCGGAACGCCACCCGAATACCCGGGTGCGCAAGTGATCGACGGGAGTGGTTGCCTGATCACGCCGGGTCTGGTCAACACACATCATCATCTCTACCAATGGATCACCCGAGGCCTGGCCGCGGACTCGACGCTTTTCGAGTGGCTGACCACCCTGTACCCCGTCTGGGCAGGTATCGACGCCGACGCCGTCCACGTGGCGGCCACCGGCGGCCTCACGTGGTTGGCGAAAACCGGATGTACGACCACCACCGACCACCACTACGTCGTTCCCCGCGACGCCGGCGACGTTTTCGAGGCCGAGATCACCGCTGCTGCGCAGGTCGGCCTTCGATTCCACCCGTGTCGTGGGTCGATGGATCTCGGCCAGAGTTCCGGCGGCCTGCCACCGGATCACGTCGTGGAAAAACTCGATGACATCCTGACCGGCACGCAGTCGGTGATCGACCGTTGGCACGACCCGAATCCCGGATCGATGCTGCAGATCGCGGTAGCTCCCTGCTCACCCTTCTCGGTGACGGAGGCATTGCTCCGCGAGTCCGCGACGCTGGCCCGCGAAAACGGCGTGCGTATGCACACGCATCTGGCCGAGACACTGGACGAGGAGAGATTCTGCCGCGAGCATTTCGGTTGCACGCCGGTCGAATACATGGAACGAGTCGGCTGGGTGGGCCCGGACGTCTGGTACGCCCACGCAGTCCATCTCGACGACGCCGGTATCGAGACGATGGCGCGAACCGGAACTGCGGCGGCGCACTGCCCGACCTCCAACGCGCGCCTGGGAGCCGGTATCGCCCGTGCCGCCGATTTGGTGAACGGCGGGGTCACCGTGGGGCTCGGCGTGGACGGCGCGGCGAGCAATGAAGCTTGCAGCCTGATCGAGGAGTCTCGTCATGCACTTCTGTTTGCTCGCGCGAAGGGCGGACCGCAGACGATGACGGTGCGAAAAGCCTTGGAATTGGGAACGATCGGCGGCGCACGAGTTCTGGGCCGCGAGGGCGAAATCGGATCGATCGAGGTCGGAAAACTTGCCGACCTGGCGGTGTGGAAACTCGACACCGTCGCGCATGCCGGCATCACCGATCCGGTGGCGGCGCTCGTACTCGGCTCGACTCCCCCGCTGAAGTTACTGCTCGTCAACGGACGAATCGTAGTTGCCGACGGACGAGTCACCACCGTCGACGAGGACGTCGTGGCCTCGGATGTCGCACGCGCACACCGCGATCTACTCGGAAAGGCTTGAGGTCGCGATGGACCTGCACAGCGTCGACGAAGTTCTGGTGCCGCGGACCCGCGCCGAACTCCCCTGTGCCTCACCCGGCATCGGGTTCATCGGTGGCGGCACCTGGCTGTACTCGGAACCGCAGCCGCACCTGACCACCCTTGTCGACCTTGCGGGCTTCGACTGGGAAGCTGTGGCGGTCGGCGATCTCGGTCTCGAGATCGCGGCCACCTGCACCATCGAGGAACTGTGCCGCGCCGAACTTCCCGCATCCTGGCGCGCCGCAGCGCTGTTCCAACACTGCGCTGACGCACTGCTCGCATCGTGGAAGGTGTTGCGATACGCGACAGTCGGCGGCAACATCGCGCTCTCCTTCCCAGCCGGAGCGATGACGACTCTGTGCACCGCTCTCGACGCCGAACTGACGATCTGGCGTCCGGACGGTACCGAATACTCGTTCCCCGTAGTCGATTTCGTCATCGACGATTCTCGAAACGTACTCAGGTCCGGTGAGATCATCCGCAGTGTCCGGATTCCCGTGCATGCATTGACTGCACGTACCGCGATGCGAAAGCTGGCTCAGACGTCACTCGGGCGATCGGCCGTAGCCGTGGCCGGACGCTGCGGCGCCGACGGTTTCACGCTGGCGATCACCGCCGCGACCCGCCGTCCGTACGCTCTGAAATTCGACGAACTCCCCGACGCCACAGCACTTGCGGATGCGTTGCGCAGCAGGATTCCGGAAGACGCCTACTTCACCGATGTCCATGGAACTGCGCCGTGGCGGAAGGCGATGACCGAGCTTCTTGCCGAAGAAATCCGAGGTGAACTGGAATGAAGTACTCGGTGGACGGAGTTCCGCGCGACGACCAGGCCCGCCCAGGACAGTGCCTGCGAACCTTCCTCCGCGAGCACGGAGCGAACTCCGTCAAGAAGGGGTGCGATGCCGGAGACTGCGGCGCCTGCTCGGTGCTGGTCGACGGACACCCCACCCATTCGTGCATATTTCCCGCCCATCGCATCGACGGCCGCGACGTCGTCACCGCCTCCGGTCTCGGAACCCCGGAGAAACTTCACCCCATTCAACAGGCATTCGTGGACGCGGGCGGATTCCAATGTGGTTTCTGTACAGCCGGAATGGTAGTCACCGCATCAGCGTTGTCGGTCGAGCAAAAATCCGATCTCGCGTGCTCGATGAAAGGTAACCTGTGCCGCTGCACCGGTTATCGGTCCATTCGTGACGCTCTCGCCGGTACATCCAATACAGAGACCGCCAAAATAGGCGGGGCACAAGGGCGTTCGATCGCAGCACCGGCGTCCGCGCGCATCGTCACGGGAACCGAGCAGTACACCATGGACTTCTCCCCGGGTGAGAAGCCGGTCGACCTGCTTCACGTCGCAGTACTCGGCAGTCCGCACGCACACGCACACATAAGCCGGATAGACACGGCAGCAGCCGAAGCGGCGCCGGGCGTCGCCGCGGTCCTCACCTTTCATGACAGTCCGGACGTGCTGTTCTCGACCGCCCGGCACGAGGACCGCAACGACGATCCGGACGACACGCGCGTGTTCGACAGCACCCTCCGTTTCCGCGGCCAGCGCGTAGCCGCGGTCATCGCCGAATCCCCGACGCAGGCGGAACGTGCACTCTCGCTGATCGAAGTCGACTACGAGGTACGCGACGCGGTATTCGAACCAGATCTGGCGCGTTCCCCCGGCGCTCCGCTCCTACACGGCGACAAAGACGAGAGCTCGCGGATCGCAGAAGTCCCTCGCAACGTGGTTGCCGCGCTTCACGATGGTGTCGGCGATCTGGACCGTGCGCTCGCGGATGCCACTGCAGTCGTCGAAGGTACGTGGAAAACTGCGCGAGTCCAGCACGTGGCCTTGGAAACTCACGGCGCAGTGGGGTGGCTCGACGAGGACGGCCGTCTCGTCATCAGAAGCAGCACACAGGTGCCGTTTCTGGTTCGGGACGAATTGGCCCACATCTTCGATCTCGATCGCAGCCGAATCCGGGTGTTCGCAAAACGGGTAGGCGGGGGTTTCGGCGGGAAGCAGGAATTACTCACCGAGGATCTGGTCGCACTGGCCGTCTTGAAGACCGGCAAGCCCGTAGCCTACGAGTTCAGCCGAAGCGATCAGTTCACCATCGCACCGTCACGGCATCCGATGCGAGTATCGGTGCGTGCGGGAGCCGACGCCGACGGAACTCTCACTGCGCTCGCTATCGACGTGCTTTCCGACGCGGGGGCGTACGGGAACCATTCGATCGGAGTCATGTTCCATGGGTGCGCCGAATCCATGGCGGTCTATCGCGCTGCGACCAAACGCGTCGACGCCGAAGCGGTCTACACGAACAACGTTCCCTCCGGGGCCTTTCGTGGTTACGGGCTCGGCCAGATCATCTTCGCCGTCGAGTCGGCCATGGATCAGCTCGCGGATCGTCTCGGCATGGACCCCTTCGAGTTTCGGCGGCGCAACGTCGTCGTTCCCGGAGACGATTTTGTCGACTGGCACGTCGAGGACGGTGATCTCGAGTTCGGCAGCTACGGGCTGGACCAGTGCATCGACCTCGTCGACAGTGCACTGTCAAGCGGACGCGGAGAGGCTGCACCGACTGGGTCGCGTTGGCGGATCGGTCGGGGCATGGCAATTGCCATGATCGCGACGATCCCGCCGCGTGGTCACTTCTCCGACACCACCGTCGCGCTCGAGGCCGACGGTCGGTACGTCGTGAACATCGGCACCGCTGAGTTCGGCAACGGAACCACTACGATTCACCAACAGATCGCGGCCACCGAATTGCGGACGACAGTCGATCGCATCACGATTGTTCAATCCGACACCGATGCCGGCGGATACGACACCGGAGCGTTCGGGTCGACGGGAACGGTTATCGCCGGAAAGGCGCTCCTGATCGCCTGCGAGCGCCTTCGCGAGCGGATACTGACCCGTGCGGTGCGATCGAGCGGTCGCGGCGCGCAGATCGACGACCTTTCGCCGGACGGTGTCGAAACATCCCACGGTTGCCTCGATTTCGCGACGCTACTCGAAGGTGGCCCGCTCGCCGCTGACGGTCGCCACGACGGTACACCGCGCTCGGTCTCGTTCAACGTTCACGGTTTTCGCGTTGCCGTCGACACGAACACCGGCCGGGTGAAGATCCTGCAGTCGGTTCAGGCCGCCGATGCCGGCACCGTCATGAACCCGGCACAACTGCGAGGGCAGGTGGAAGGCGGTGTGGGACAAGCGCTCGGCGCTGCGCTGTCGGAGGAGATCGTCATCGAAGAAGGTCGGGTGATCAATCCGCAGTTGCGCAATTATCACGTTCCCCAGATCGGGGATCTGCCGATCACCGAAGTACTGTTTGCCGACACGTACGACAAGCTCGGGCCTTTCGGCGCGAAATCGATGAGTGAGGCCCCCTTCAATCCTGTAGCACCGGCGTTGGCAAACGCGATTGCCAACGCGTGTGGAGTGCGTATGTACTCCACACCGATGACACCGGATCGAGTGTGGGAACAGCTACAGAGGCCCTAGGTCTCGCGTGCGAGCACGCGCTCGACCGCGTCGACCGCGTCGTCCAGCTCACTGGTGGTCACCGTCAGCGCGGGCCGGAATCTGATTCCCCTCTTCCCGGTGGGCAGTATCATCACGTGCTCGTCTTCACGCAGTCGCTGTACGACGCGATCGCGAAGGTCACTGTCTTCCAGAGTGATCGCGCACATGAGGCCACGACCTCGCGGCTCGGTTGCCGCCGCGTACCGCCCGCAGACTTCGGTCAACCGGGCAAGGAGATGCGCACCCGTGAATCGCACGCGGTCGATCAGTCGGTCCTGCTCGACGACTTCGAGTATCCGCCGGGCACGAACCATGTCGGTGAGGTTGCCACCCCACGTCGAATTGATCCGAGAACTGACGTGAAACACGTTGTCATGCACTTCATCCACGCGCCCGCCGGCCATGATTCCGCACACCTGCGTTTTCTTGCCGAACGCCACCACATCCGGACTCAGACCCAATTGTTGGTAGGCCCAGGCAGTTCCGGTGATTCCGCAACCGGTCTGTACTTCGTCGAGAATGAAGAGGGCGTCGTTTTCGTGGCACAACTCCTGCATCGCCTGCAGAAATTCCGGCCTGAGGTGATGGTCGCCGCCCTCGCCCTGGATCGGCTCGGCGATGAAACAGGCAATGTCGTCGGGGTTGTCGGCGAAAGCTCGGCGCGCTTGATCGAGAGCTTGCCTCTCCGCAGCTTCGACATCGCGGCCGTCTTCCAGGTACGGCGAGTCGATACGTGGCCAGTCGAACTTGGGGAATCGCGCGACCTTGCCCGGTTCGGTGTTGGTGAGCGACATCGTGTAACCACTGCGGCCGTGAAAAGCCTCGGTCAGGTGCAGGACCTTTGTCCCCAGATCTGCTGACAACCCGCGGCTTTCGTTCCACCGACTCTTCCAGTCGAAGGCAACCTTGAGTGCATTTTCCACCGCCAGGGCTCCGCCGTCGACGAAGAACAAGTGTGGGAGTGCCGAATCCCCCAGTACCCGAGCGAAAGCCGCAACGAAGCGCGCCATGGGTTCGGTGTAGATGTCGGAGTTACTCGGCTTGTTGGAGGCCACGACAGCCAACTCCTGTTGAAACTCCTCGTCGCCTGTGATCGCAGGGTGATTCATACCCAGGGCCGAAGAGCCGAAGAAACCGAACATGTCCAGATACTCGGTTCCGTCTCGCAGGTCACGGAGATAGGAACCCCGCGACCCTTCGACGTCGAGAATCAGATCGAATCCGTCGACGAGGATGCTGGCCTTCAACACGTCGTAGACCGGAAAGAGCGCACTGTCACCGAAGTCTCGCATCGCAGTACTCATACGCGAAGGTTATGTCAATTTTCCGGGAGTGTCGATAGAGGACCGTAAAAGTTATTGAACAAGCGTCATTCGTCGTAAAAAGTTTGTAGGATGATGGTGCTTCGTGTGTTGACGTTGGCTGCCGTACGGATCTCCTGCAGCAATCGCTCCAACGCCCGAGGTGACGCCACCCGGACCAGGAGGACGTAGCTTTCGCTCCCGGCTACCGAGTGACACGAGACGACCGCCGGCAGATGACGCAAGCGGGCAGGCGCATCGTCGGGCTGCGAGGGATCGAGAGGAGTGATGGCGACAAATGCGGACAGATTGTGACCGAGTGCCTCCGGATCGATCTTCGCGGAGTACCCACGGATCACCTTGCGAGATTCCAAACGACGCACTCGCGATTGGACTGCGGAGATCGAGAGTCCAGCCTTCTCAGCAAGACTCGCGAGAGTGGCACGGCCGTCCAAGACCAATTCACGCATCAAAAGTCGATCGGTTTCGTCGACCGGAACACCGGCAACGTCACTGGTTTCTGTTTCTCGCACCTGCGCAGGCTAACGCAATCGGACATTCGTATGGTTGAAACCTGGGAGCTACGTGCACGGTTCGCAGCGGCCCTCGCCAAGATGTATGGCGACGAGGTCCCCGCTTACAACACCTTGGTAGATGTAACGATGCAGGTGAACCGTGATTTTGCCGCCGAACATCCGGATTCTGCGGAGCGCCTGGGCAGCCTGGCGAGAGTCAGCACCGAGCGTCACGGCGCCATCAGACTGGGGACTCTCGACGAACTACGTGACGTAGCCACCGTCTTCGGCGGATTCGGTATGTTTCCGGTCGGCTATTACGACCTCCGGCTCACCGACTCCCCCATTCCCGTTGTCTCGACGGCATTTCGCCCCACCGATCCCGCCGAACTCGCCCGGAACCCGTTCCGCGTTTTCACCTCGGTGCTGACCAGTTCCGATTCCAGGTTCTTCGACACCGACCTCGAGCGTCGGATCACCAGGTTCCTGCGTCGCCGGACCCTGTTCTCTCCCGAACTTCTGCAGTGGGCACGGCAATCGAGTCGCGAGGGCGGCCTGACGGAGCCCGAGGCGACACAGTTCGTCGATGCAGCGACCTCGGCGTTTCGGCTCGGCACCGATCCCATCGACGCGGGCTGGTACCGCGAACTCGCCGCAATCTCGCCTGTCGCTGCAGACATTGCGGGGCAGGGCTCGACCCACGTCAATCACCTCACCCCGCGAGTGCTCGACATCGACGAGTTGTACCGCCGCATGACCGAGCGCGGTATCACCATGATCGACCGCATCCAAGGCCCGCCGAGATGGAGCGGACCACCACTACTTCTGCGGCAGACGTCGTTTCGTGCATTGGCCGAAGACAGACTCTTCCGTCAGCACGACGGATCGGTCACCACTGAGCCCGTCCGCGTCAGATTCGGCGAGGTGGAGGCACGCGGAATCGCGTTGACCCGCAGCGGGCGAGCGATCTACGACCGACTGATCGCCACGCCCGAGGACGCCGATTGGGACAGCGAATTTCCGCACTCCGAAAGCGAACTCGATGCCGCGGGGTTGGCGTACTTCACGTACCGAAACGAAGGAACTGTTGTCGTCCTCGACCCGATCGTCTACGAGGACTTCCTACCTGCCTCCGCGGCCGGGATCTTCGCATCCAATCTCGATTCCGTGACCGGATTCGTTTCCGATGCGCCCGGCGCCGAATACGGGCAGGATCGATTGGAGGGCGCCATCGACCGCACCATCGAAGATCCGTTCGAGCTGTACCGCGCACAACAAGAGGCGTCACGTGCCGTGCTGCCTCCCGCCCACAACAACAGAGGACTCCCCAGTGAACCTGCCTGATTCTTCGAGCCTCGCCGATCGCGCCGAAAGCGCCCTTGCCGCGTGCGGTGTCGAGTGGCCCGCCGGCGACCTGAGCGCACGAACCCCCATCACCGGTACGCAACTGCGTACCGTTCGGCAGCACTCCGGCCGAGAGGTCGACGACGCCGTCGACGCGGCGCATCGCGCGTTCCTCACCTGGCGCACCGTCCCCGCTCCGGCGCGCGGCGCGGTCGTGCGCCGGCTGGGCAGCCTACTGACCGAGCACAAGGATGACCTCGCGGAAATCGTGACGTTGGAGGCCGGGAAGGTCACCTCGGAGGCTCTCGGCGAGGTACAGGAGATGATCGACATCTGCGAGTTCGCCGTCGGTCTCTCCCGGCAGCTCTACGGACGCACCATGCCGTCCGAGCGTCCCGGACACCGGTTGACGGAAACGTGGCACCCTCTCGGCGTTGTCGGAGTCATCTCCGCGTTCAACTTTCCCGTCGCGGTGTGGTCGTGGAATACCGCCATTGCTCTCGTGTGCGGCGACGCCGTCGTCTGGAAGCCTTCGGAAACCACTCCGTTGACCGCGCTGGCATGTGACGCGCTCCTGCGACGTGCGCTCGCGGATTGTCAAGCACCGATCGACGTTCACCAGTTGGTCGTCGGCGGACGTGACGTCGGTGAGGCTCTCGTGGACAACCCACTCGTGGCCTTGGTCAGCGCCACCGGTTCCGTGAGGATGGGCCGCGCCGTGGCTCCGCGGGTCGCCGAGCGCTTCGGACGAAGTCTCCTGGAGCTGGGTGGAAACAACGCCGCAGTCGTCACGCCGTCGGCGGATCTCGAGCTTGCCGTGCGCGGAATTGTCTTCTCCGCCGCTGGAACTGCCGGGCAGCGCTGCACCTCACTGCGCCGGCTCATCGTTCACGAGTCGATCGCCGACAACGTCGTCGACCGCGTTGCGTCCGCGTACGCGCAACTCCAGGTCGGTAGCCCCTTCGATTCCGGTGTTCTGGTCGGGCCGCTGATCAACGAGGCTGCATTCGAAGCGATGCAGAAGTCCCTCTCGGCCGCGCGCGCCGACGGCGGCACCGTGGTGTGCGGCGGCGACCGCGTCGGCGATTCCGGGTTCTACGTGACGCCCGCTCTCGTTCGTATGCCCGCACAGACCGAGGTGGTGCGGGCGGAGACTTTTGCACCCATCCTCTACGTCTTGACATACACCGACTTCGACGACGCCATTGCGCTGCACAACGGCGTGCCTCAAGGACTTTCGTCCTCGATCTTCACACTCGATCAGCGAGAAGCAGAGCGCTTCCTCGCCGCCGACGGCTCCGATTGCGGCATCGCGAACGTGAACATCGGAACGTCCGGTGCGGAGATCGGCGGCGCATTCGGCGGGGAGAAGGAGACTGGCGGCGGACGCGAATCGGGTTCGGATTCGTGGAAGGCATACATGCGCCGAGCCACCAATACCGTCAATTACTCGGACCAGCTTCCGCTGGCTCAAGGGGTCGAGTTCGGCTGAACACCTGCCGGGCGAAATCGGTGATCGCGTCGATCAACTCCGGGAGCGCCGACAACTGCGGTGCATGGTCGGTGCCCAGGCTGACCACCTGGGCACCGGGGACAAGTCTCTGCATGGCGCGTTGAGCCTCGATCGGCACGGTTCGATCCAGCGTGCATTCGACATACAACCTCGGCACGGTTCCGAATCGCTCTCCCGTCCAGACCGGTGCCATCAGGCGGGCTGACTCCAGTTGTGGAACGAGCATGCGCGCGGCGAAGATCGCATCAGCCACCGGCGCTTCGTGGAAGAACACAGCGGCACCGGCTTCGGGCGGAACAGCCGTCGCATCCCCGTCGTCGGTGGGGACCAACCAACGTGAGATCCCGACCGGACTTTCCAGACCGAGTTCGATGCAGAGCATCCCGAAGTCCGTCTGCGATGGAAGCATCATCCCTGCGACGTACACAAGACCCGTTACCCGCGAAGGCAGCAACTCAGCCACCTGTGAGGCCACGATGCCACCGCCGGAGTGACCGACGAGGGCGCACTGTCCGTCCAAGGACTCGACAACTGCCACAACATGTTCGGCAACGACATCGAGATCGATCACGTCGTCTGGGTTCCAACTTCCCGAGCCGGGAAGCTCCACCACAACGGGATTGAAGCCGGCCGATTTCAGTGGGCCACACACACGATCCCAGACCCACCCGCCGGCCCACGCTCCGTGGATCAGGACGATGTTCCGTGCACTCACTGCTTGACCTCGAGCTCTGCAGCCGAAAGTACCCGAGCCGCCTCACGACCTGCGGCGGCGTTGGACTTCCCCTGCCTCGACCCGGCCAATTTGGCCTTGATGTGATCGCGAACGGTAATGGGTTCGTACTCCAAGCCGGAGTCGTCCTGAAAACTCGGCAAGGTCGCAATCACCGCGTCGACGTTTCCGTCATGGAAGAAGGCCGCCGATCGCCGGCGCTTGATGGTGCCGTTCACCACCGGAGGCGCAACTCGGTGCAGCGTGGACATCCACCTGTCGTTGGTCAGTCGCGCGGTGAGATCCCCGAGGTTGACCAGTAGCGCGCCGTCGTGCGGCCAGACATCGTGCCAGCGTCGGTCGGTCCCGAGCACTTGCAAACCTTCGACCTGATCCGCCCACAGCACGGTGACCAGCCCGAAATCGGTATGTTCACCCATCCCCTTCAACTCACCGTCCAACGTCACCGTCCCTTCGGGTAACGCGTAGTTGTTCATCCGCAGTACGTCGATGGAGTGGTCGGTGATCGACTCGAAGAATCCTGGGGTCAGCCCGAGCGCATCTTCGAAAATGGCGGTCAGTGTGCGTGCCACCCGCTCGCCATGGGCGTAGTAATTCTCCACCCGCTCCGTGAAACCGGACACTGCGGGCCACAGGTTGATTCCGTAATCGTCCTCCGACAGTTCGAGTTCGGTGAATGATCGGGCTTCGGTTCCGACGTTGAAGGCCTCGAAAAAGTCGTTCATTCTGGTCGCGGATTCGACGCCGAGGCTCAGGCTCAGCGACTCGCTCTTGGGTGGGCTGTACCCACGATTCGCGCCCTCGATTCGGTAGCCCGACTTCGTCTCCATCGGCAGCCCGAAGAAGTCGTCCATCGCTTCGGCGAGGCCGGAAGAAACAGCGGCCGGAACACCGTGGCCCCGAATCTGCATGAAACCTACAGTCCGACAAGCATGGTCGACTTCGGCCGCCACTCGCGCCTTGTCCTGGTCGGCACCACCGAGCACGTAAGGCGATATGTCGACTACGGGCACTTCGAAGGGATCAGACTGGGACTGTGGCACTGGCGTCTCCTGCAGAGCTGGTGGCGGGTTCAGATTTTGCAGTGGCATGGAGGCTCTCTCGCGATCGCCTCGCGAGTTCACCGAGTCGGGTGTGATTGAACAGCAGATTGAGCGAAAAGGCCGAGGCCGCAGCCAAGGTGATGCCGCTACCGAGGAGGATCTGAGCCGAGGAGGGGAATCGCTCGAACATCCCCTCCGCAAATTCCGGAAGAATACCGATCCCCACCGATACAGCGGCGATCGTGGTGTTGATCGGGTCACTGAGATCGACCTTGCGCAGCGTGTTGATTCCGACCACGGCGACAGTGGAGAACAAGATGATTCCGACACCGCCGACCACCGGATCAGGCAGGGCTGCAACCACTTCACCCATTCGCGGGATGAGGCCGAGGACGATCAGAATGGCACCGCTGGTAGCGGTCACGTACCGGCTGTACACCCGGGTCGTGGCAACGGCGCCGACATTCTGCGAGAAAACGGTGTCGACAAAGGCATTGAAGATTCCGCCCAGAACTCCCGACATCCCGTCGGCCACCAGCCCTCGTGCGAGATCTGCTTTCTTCAAAGGCTTTCCGGTGATCTCGCTGACCGCCAGCATGCTCGCCGTCGATTCTGCGAAGACGACTGCCATGACGATACTCATCGCCACCACGGCGGTGACGGGAAACTCCGGAGCGCCGAAGTGGAACGGCATCGGGAAGCCCACCCAGGCCGAGCCGCCGACGCCACTCCGATCGATCAGGCCCATCGGGATGGCGATCACGGTGCCGATCACAAGCGCCATCAGTACACCGAGCTGCGTCCACATCCCGCGGCCGAGGCAGATGAAGGCCACCGCGACCACAACGACTGCGGCAGCCAGCGCCAGATTCTTCGGGTCGGCGAACGACGGGGAGGTGGGGTCGTTTCCGACGATCAGTCCTCCTGCGACACCGATCAACGAGATGCCGATGACTGTGAGGACGACGCCGGTAACCAGGGGTGGGAAGTATCGGACGATCTTGGCGAACGGCACGGCCAAGGCAATGCCGACTACGCCACCGACCAGCATGGACCCGTACACCGCCTGCAGGCCGTACTCCTTGGCGATCAGAATCATCGGCGTCAGCCCGGCGAAGGTCGCCCCGCAGACGATCGGCAGCCGGACACCGGCGACCTTCCCGACGCCCAGGCTCTGAATGATCGTGATGATGCCTGCAACGAGCAAGTCCGCGCTGATCAGCATCGCGACTGTGCTGCGGTCCAGCCCTACGGCGGCACCGAAAACCAGCGGAACCGTGATGCAGCCGGTGTACATGATGAGGACGTGCTGAAGAGCAAAAGCAGACTGGCGGGCAAATGGGAGCCGCTGGTCGACAGGATGGATGGCCATGCGCCGATCTCCGTCCGAAGCTGGAAGTGTTTCGTGTACGGGACTATTCAGCACGTCGATAATTTCTTACCGTGGTCGAATTTGTTTCGTCTGTGTAATCAAAACTTTCACCAGAGCACTGCTATCTTCGGCACATGGACGACGACCAGAAGGCGATAGCGACCGCAATCGGGGCTGCCGTGCGGACGGCGCGAAAAGAAGCCGGACTGACGTTGCGCGAGGTTGCCGTGAAGTCGGGCTTGTCCCAGCCTTTCCTGAGCCAGACCGAAAACGGCCACGCAGTACCCAGTGTCATGAACCTTCATCGCCTCGCGCAATCGCTCGGCACCACGGCGCACGCACTCTTGGCACAGGGTGAGCGAACTCCGTCCAGCCTCGTCCGCGCCGGCGAGGGGCGAACCTTCGAACTGGCACACGATTCGGTGATTCGATTCTGCTCCACCGGCTCACGGACCATGGAACCCAACGAGATCACGGCAGCACCTCATTCCGAGGCAGGTGAGCACACCGAGCACGCCGGCGAAGAGTTCATTCATGTTCTCGAAGGATCTGTCGAGGTCGAGGTGGGACTGGACGAGCATCACGTTCTTCACGTAGGCGACACCCTCCTCTACACCTCGACCATCCCGCACCGGTGGTTCAATCGCACCGATGCGGTCGCGAGGTTCCTCATCGTGAGTTCGCCGCCCTCGTTCTAGATGCGCGGCTGTAGTTCCACACCACAACCCCCGGCTCACGGCTTACCCTGACAGCGTGACAATGTGGCCGGAACTTGCGCGCGAAATCGCCGATACCGTTCTGTTTCCCGTCGCCGACAGCGTCGACGCCGACGGAGAAATCCCCAGCAGCCATTTCGACGCGCTCGCCGCCGACGGCTTCTACGGCATCGCTGCCCTCGGTGAGGGTGGCCCCAGCAGCGAAGAACTGGTCGAGGTCCTCGAAACCTTGTGCGGCGGTTGCCTCGCGACGACGTTCACCTGGATGCAGCATCACGGCGTCGTCGGAGCCCTGGCGGCGAGTCCCAATGCACCTCTGCGCGAACAATACTGGGACGGTCTGGTTTCCGGCACGATTCGCGGTGGGGTTGCCTATGCCGGCGCCATCCCCCGCCCACCGCTCCTGTGGGCGAAGCGGGTGAACGACGGCTACGTCCTCGACGGGATCGCACCCTTCGTCACCGGTTGGGGCATCGTCGATGTTCTCTTGGTGTCGGCGCGCGACGAGTTCGACAATTCCATCGTTCATTCCGTCGTACCGGTGGGCGAGGCTCCGGGTCTGACGATCGAGGAACTTCCACTGATCGCGGCGCGCGGAAGCAACACCGTCCGAATCGTGTTCGACGCTTTCGAAATTCCCGATACCGACGTCTGTGCTGTCGTCAGCGACGAACAATTCCAGAGCACCCAGCTCCCCGGCTTGTGGCTCAACGGCGCGATGGCCATGGGCATCACCCGCCGTGCTGTCACCGAACTCACGGATCTGGGAGTCGACACCGACGCGTTCGAGGAACAAGCCACCCGGGCGCGCGCCGATCTCGATGCAGCACTGCGCGACGGCGGCGACATGTCGGCCGCCCGCGCCCGAGCGTCGGAACTTGCGATACGCGCGTCGGCCGCACTCGTGACTGCGACCGGAAGCCGCGCTCTGGTCGGCAGCAACACACCCGAGCGGCTCATGCGTGAAGCCACCTTCACTCTTGTCGCGGCTGGTCGCCCGGAGATCAAAACGGCTCTCGTGGAACGACTCACCGGATACTGAGTACGCAAGGTTGTACTCGATTACGCTGGGATTCATGACCAGTGGAGAACCAGTACTCATCCCGGCCGGAACCGTGTTCACGGCGGAGGACCTGACGTTCTATGCCGATCGTGACTCCCGCAGTCTCGACGACGCCATCGCCGACGCCGACCTTCTTGTCAGTTGCCCACACTCGGGTTCCGCGATTCCAGCAGAACTCTCACGCTTTCTCGCACCCGAGTTCACACAGCGGCTGCAGTTCGACTTCACCGACATGTCCACCAGTCCCATCGTGCGCCGTTGGGCCGAAATCGATTCGCGCATCGTGTACGTCGAGAATCCGCACCCTCGCATGATTCGCGATCCCAACCGTGCGAAGCCCGAAAACCTGGAAGCGTCACTGCGCGAGGCCTTCGCCCGCGTCCACGAGGCCGGTGCCGGCAACAAAGCGGACCTCACCGGCGTCGACGCAGTTCGCCCTGTCACCTTCTCGTTCTACCCCCTGCTGCTCGAGCCTACCGACGACGCTGGTTGGAAGGACCTCGCCGAGACCTTCACCGAGACAGCTGAACACGGTTTGGGCGTCTACGAGAGAACTCGCGACGCACTGATCGAAGCCATGGTGGCGAAGAGCTTCGAACTCGGTCGATCGTTCACGACCTTGTCGTTCCACGACACGATGAACCACACCACCCGGCGGGACGGCGCCGTCAATGTCGAACGGCCGGAAGCAGATCGACTCCCCGACGTCGTCGCACTCTCCAATCGTGGCGATCACGACGGCAATCGACGCGGCGACAATCCCGTGACGATGGATCCGGAGCTCATTCGCACACTTGCGGTCTCACATCGCAAGGGATTTCAGGTCGACGATCCGGATGCGGTCGCTCTCAATCAGCCGTACCTCGGCAGTTTCGAAATCATCCGAGCCGGAGCCAGATTCGCCGAATTGAGCGCCCGCGCTGCCGAAGCCGGGATCACGTTGAGTGCGGTCCAGGCCGAATTCAAGCGAGAATTCCTGCTGGGAGACGAACTGGCCGCCTACATCATGGAACCCGGCGTCGACTGGCCGACACCCGATGCCGAGCGGGTGGACCAACTCGCCCACGCGTGCAAGGCGAGCTGGGACCACTACCGCAACAGCTGACTCAGCGCTGTCACTCAGGCTGACTCAGCCACAATACTCAACCGAGCACCACTCCGAACAACGCGCCGGCCGCAATCGTCGTGACGGCCAAGATGATGGTCGGCAGGAAGAACGAGTGGTCGACGAGCTTGGAACCGAGCTTCGTGCTGCCCGAGAGGTCGAAGTTCGCAGCCGCGATCTGCGAACCGTTTGTCGGCAACAGATAGACGCCGGCAAACGCTCCGGCCCACATTCCGCTCACCAGACCGGGTGCAATCCCGGCAGCGAGACCGATCGGCACGATGGTCCTCGTAGCGGTCGACTGACTGGTCGTCAGTACACAGACCAGGAAGACACCGAGCGCGAAGATCCACGGCGCGGCGTTGACCCAGTCGCCGACGGTGCTCGTGATCAGCTCGGAATGGGCGCTGATGAACGTGTCCGTCAGCCATGCCAGACCGAACAGCGCGATGGCCGAGACCATACCGGCACGGAACACCGTCGACGACGGCACGTCGGCGACATTCGGGCGGCACACCAGCAGGATCAACGTACCCACGACGAACATCAGCATTTCGATGATCGGTGTCATCCCCATCGGAGTACCGTCGGCAGCTTCGGGACGAATCCCCTTGAACAGGCCGAAGATCACGATAGCCAGGACGCCGGCCAGGAAGATCAGTGCCGCGTTTCGTCCGGTCTTCGTCGAGACGAGTTCGGTCTTGGAAGCTGCACCAGGTCCGGCCAATTCGCCCGACTTCATCTTTGCCTGTATCTCCGGGTCGTCGTCGAGATCTTTGCCGAGTCGGTTGACCGCGATTGAGGAAAGGACGATGCCGACAACAGCAGCCGGGAAGGTGATCTTGATGATGTCGATGAGTTCGAAATCGTAGGGCGGCACGTCGGTCAGCGTGACCATTGCCGCCATTGCCGCGGACACCGGACTACACGCGAGCGCCACACCGGTCGAGACAACTGACAGCGACAGCGGTCGTGACGGCCGCACACCGTTCTTGTACGAGACGTCGTAGATGACGGGGAGCAGCGGGTAGAGGATGTTGGACGTGCCGGCACCGACCGAGAACAGGAATGACACCAACGGCGCGATCAGCGTGATCTGTTTCGGGCGAGATTCGATCAACTTGGCCGCGATGGTGACCATCCAATCGATACCACCGGCCGCCTGCATCATCGACGACGCGAGGACGACGGACAGGACGATGAGGAGAGCGTCGACCGGCGGACTGCCGACGTCCTCTCCGAAGACGAACACGAGGACGGCAACACCTGCGCCGCCCCACAGACCGAGAGCGACACCGCTCGATCTGGTCCCCATGACAATCGCCCCGAGCACTACCGCCAGCTCGAGGACAATCTTGACTGCTTCCATCAGGCACTCGCCTTCTCGATAACAAGAGAATCGCTATAACAGGGCAAATAGTATGCTCTGCACTTCGGCTGCAGGCACGAACACGCTGTCGGTGGGAAGGGGCAATATGGTGGTCGTGACCAACGTCCTCGGTAGGTTCTCGCCCGCCACACGCGAGTGGTTCGGCGGGGCTTTCAGCGCGCCGACTGCTGCGCAGCTCGGTGCCTGGGAATCCATCGCGAGTGGCTCTCACACACTTGTCGTCGCACCCACCGGCTCCGGCAAGACATTGTCGGCGTTCCTGTGGGCGCTCGATCAACTCGCCGCCAAGGACGAAGGCGAACGCGCCACCAAAGTCCTCTACATTTCGCCACTCAAAGCGCTGGGTGTGGACGTCGAGCGGAACCTTCGCGCGCCGCTGGTCGGCATCACGCAGACGGCGAAACGTCTGGGCCTCACCCCGCCCGAGATCACCGTCGGTGTCCGTTCCGGTGATACGTCCCAGGCCGATCGGCGCTCGTTGATCAAACGACCCCCGGACATCCTGATCACCACGCCTGAGTCGTTGTTCCTGATGCTCACCTCCGCTGCCCGGGAAACACTGGTCGGTGTCGACACCGTGATCGTCGACGAGGTTCACGCGGTGGCGGGCACCAAGCGCGGCTCTCACCTCGCGCTCTCACTGGAACGCCTGGACGGCTTGCTCGAGCGTCCGGCGCAACGCATCGGATTGTCGGCCACTGTCCGTCCGCACGAGGAGATCGGGCGGTTCCTCGCCGGTTCGGCACCCATCCGGATCGTGGCACCGCCTGCCGCCAAGACCTTCGACCTCACGGTCCGTGTTCCCGTCGAGGACATGACCGAACTGGGGATCGCGACGCCGGACGACGGTTCCGAATCTCCCACCCCGCAAGCCGGTTCGATCTGGCCCCACGTCGAGGAACAGATCGTCGACCTCGTTCTCGGCCACCGATCGTCCATCGTGTTCGCCAACTCTCGCCGCCTCGCCGAACGATTGACAGCCAGGCTCAACGAGATTCATGCAGAACGCATCGGTCTGGCCGTCGAGAAAACATCTCGCCCGCCCGCGCAGATCGGGGCTCCCACCGAGGTCAACTACGGCGCAGAACCCCTCCTTGCTCGCGCCCACCACGGATCGGTCAGCAAAGACCAGCGAGCCCTCATCGAAGACGACCTCAAATCGGGTCGATTGCGATGCGTCGTCGCCACCAGCAGTCTCGAACTCGGAATCGACATGGGCGCCGTCGACTTGGTCATCCAGGTGGAGGCACCGCCTTCTGTTGCCAGCGGCCTGCAACGTGTCGGTCGCGCCGGCCACCAGGTCGGCGAGATATCGCGAGGCGTCGTCTTCCCCAAGCATCGCACCGACCTGATTCATTGCGCGGTGACCGTCGAGCGCATGGTCGAAGGCAAGATCGAAGCGATGGCCGTTCCGGCCAATCCCCTCGACATCCTCGCTCAGCAAACTGTTGCGGCCACCGCTCTCGAACCGATCGACGTCGACGACTGGTTCGAGACGGTGCGCCGAAGCGGTTCCTTTGCAACGCTTCCCCGTTCGGCGTACGAATCGACTCTGGACTTGCTGGCGGGGCGGTACCCCTCGGACGAGTTCGCCGAATTACGTCCTCGCCTTGTCTGGGATCGTGAGTCCAACACGCTCACGGGCCGCCCGGGTTCGCAGCGTTTGGCCGTCACTTCCGGCGGCGCAATCCCCGACCGCGGCCTCTTCACCGTCTACATGGTTGGCGAGAAAGCGTCCCGCGTCGGCGAACTCGACGAGGAAATGGTCTACGAATCCCGGGTCGGCGACGTCTTTGCGCTCGGCGCCACCAGTTGGCGGATCGAGGAGATCACCTTCGATCGGGTTCTGGTCAGCCCCGCCTACGGCATGCCGGGTCGTTTGCCCTTCTGGCACGGCGACGGACTCGGTCGCCCCGCCGAACTCGGACAGGCGTTGGGGCAGTTCGTCCGCGAAACGGCTCTCGGCAACGAAGCCGACGTCGTCGAGCGTTGCCGCGTGGGCGGGCTCGATCACAACGCGACTACCAACCTGATCCAACTCGTCGGTGAGCAGAAGAATGCCACCGGGCAGGTGCCGTCGGATCGAACCCTGGTGGTCGAACGCTTCCGCGACGAACTCGGTGACTGGCGTCTGGTGCTGCATTCCCCGTACGGCCAACGGGTTCACGCACCGTGGGCCCTCGCCATCGGGGCGCGCCTGCAGGAACGATACGGCGTCGATTCCAGCCCGACGGCCTCCGACGACGGCATCATCATCCGACTCCCCGACACCGAGAACGAACCTCCCGGCGCCGAACTGTTCACCTTCGACGTCGAGGACATCGAAGATCTGGTCACCCAAGAGGTGGGCGGCTCCGCGCTCTTCGCTTCCCGATTTCGCGAATGTGCCGCCCGCGCACTGCTTCTCCCCCGCCGCAATCCCGGAAAACGTGCACCACTGTGGCAGCAGCGTCAGCGGTCGGCGCAACTGCTGGACGTCGCCCGCAAGTTCCCGACCTTCCCGATCCTGCTCGAGACCGTACGCGAGTGCTTGCAGGACGTTTACGACCTGCCTGCACTGAAGGAATTGTTCGGCAAGATCGAGAAAAGGCAGATTCGAATCGTCGAGGTGGAGACGGCCTCTCCGTCTCCGTTCGCCAGTGCGCTCCTGTTCAACTACGTGGGTGCGTTCATGTACGAGGGCGACAGCCCCCTCGCCGAGCGACGCGCCGCCGCTTTGTCCTTGGACTCCACGCTGTTGGCCGAACTCCTCGGCCGCGTCGAACTACGCGAGCTCCTCGACGCCGGAGTGATCGAGCAGGCCGAACGTGAACTGCAACGGCTCGTCCCTGACCGAAAGGCCAAGGACCTCGAGGGTGTTGCCGACCTCCTCCGCATGCTCGGCCCGCTGACCACCGAAGAAGTCACCGAACGCTGTCTCGAGGACCCGGTCTCATGGCTCGAGAAGTTGGTTACGGACAAACGCGCCCTCCACGTCCCGTATGCGGGCGAGAGCTGGTGGACCGTCGTCGAAGATGCAGCGCGGCTTCGCGATGGACTCGGCGTTCCCCTACCCATCGGCGTTCCGGCCGCGTTCATCGAGCCGGTCGATCAACCACTCGACGACCTCCTGAGCCGGTACGCCCGCACCCACGGTCCCTTCACTCTCGCCGACGCGGCTGCACGCTTCGGTCTCGGAGTATCAGTCGCGCGTGACGTTCTCGGTCGGCTCGCGCTCGAAAAGCGGGTGCTGGAAGGTGAATTCCGCCCGTCTGCAACCGGGAGCGAATGGTGCGACGCCGAGGTCCTGCGTCGCTTGCGGCGTCGCTCGCTCGCCGCGGCACGGCAGGAGGTCGAGCCGGTCAGCACCGCGACGCTCGGGCGATTCCTTCCCAGTTGGCAGCACGTGGGCGGCACGCTGCGAGGAATCGACGGTGTTGCAACGGTGGTCGATCAACTTGCCGGCGTTCCGATTCCGGCGTCCGCTCTCGAATCGTTGATCCTGCCGAGCCGAGTTGCCGACTACTCTCCCGCGATGTTGGACGAACTCACGTCGACGGGTGAAGTCCTGTGGTCCGGATCGGGAGCTATCTCGGGCAAAGACGGGTGGGTAGTGCTGCACCCCGCCGACCTGGCACCGATCACGCTCAATTCACCCGCCGACACCGACGTCTCGGAACTGCAGAAGCGCATCCTCGACCTGCTGTCCGGCGGCGGTGCCTACTTCTTCCGCCAGTTGGTCGACGCGTTGCGAACTACGGAGTCGGCTGCGGACACGGTCGACAGTGCGGTGACGACGGCGCTGTGGGAGTTGGTGTGGCTCGGACACATCGGTAACGACACCGTTGCACCGCTGCGCGCACTTCTCTCCGACACCACCAGAACAACAACCAGTCACCGATCACCTCGCCGTGTTCCGCGGGCCCGTCCGTACCGCGGAATGGCCCGCGCTTCCACGCCCGCGCGCACGGGACCGGCAACTGCCTCCGGTCGGTGGTTCCAGCTGCCAGGTATCGAACCTGACCCCACTATCCGGGCGCACGCCACGGCTGATCTGCTGCTCGAACGATACGGCGTCGTCACCCGCGGTTCGGTGATGAGCGAGAACGTGCCGGGCGGTTTCGCGTTGATCTACAAGGTACTGAGCACGTTCGAGGACAACGGGCGCGCTCGACGCGGATACTTCGTGGACACCCTGGGCGGCGCTCAATTCTCCACGCCTCCCGTGGTGGACCGCTTGCGGACGTTCGGTGATTCCATCGAGGGGCGCCACACCTCCTCGGCTGCAGTCACTCTCGCGGCGTGCGACCCGGCAAACCCGTACGGCGCGGCGCTGCCGTGGCCGGCGTCGGGGGGCGAAGAGTCACCAGGACACCGACCCGGACGAAAAGCCGGCGCACTGGTAGTTCTGGTGGAGGGTGAGTTGGTTCTGTTCGTCGAGCGCGGCGGTCGCACGATCCTGACATTCACCGACGACGGCGGAACGTTGCGCCTGGCAGCACTGTCACTTGCTCAGAAGGTGACTTCTCGCGCCATCGACAAGTTGGTAGTGGAGAAGGTCGACGGAGAGACCATCCACGGCAACGATTTTGCTCCGGTCCTGGTCGAAGCCGGCTTCGCGGCCACCCCTCGCGGATTCCGGTTGCGGTCATGAGGATTGGGGTCATGATGATTGAGATCGTGGAAGTTGAGATCCTGAAGTGTGGGTGCGGCGACCATGCCTGAGGGCGATACCGTGTGGCGGGCCGCCAATGAACTGCGCGCTGCCCTGGCCGAGAAGGTACTCACCACCTGCGACGTCCGCGTTCCTCGTTACGCCACGGTTGATCTCTCGGGCCACCGCGTGGATTCCGTCGCCAGCCGCGGAAAACATCTCCTGATCCGAGTGGGCGAAGCGTCCATTCACACGCATCTGAAGATGGAAGGTCAGTGGCAGATTTATCGCCCCGGCGAGCGCTGGCGCCGACCCGCCCATCAAGCGCGCATCATCTTGGCCACCGAAGACTCTGTAGCAGTTGGCTTTTCACTGGGAATCACCAAGATCCTCGAACTCGGGCAGGAACAGGAGGCCGTCGGACATCTCGGACCGGATCTGCTCGGGACCGATTGGGACAGTTCCGTGGCCGCCCGAAATCTACGGGCCGCCGACTCCGTACCGATCGGAATCGCGCTCCTGGATCAGCGGGTGATGGCCGGACTGGGCAACGTGTACCGAAACGAGATCTGCTTCCTACGAGGTATTCACCCGAAAACGCCGACACATCTCGCGGGGAATCTCGACGCGATAGTGGATCTGTCTTTTCGCACCATCAACGTCAACAAGTCACGTCGCATCCGGGTCACCACCGGCGACACCCGCCCCGGTAGGCAGACATGGGTGTACGGCAGACGCGGAAAACCATGCCGCCGTTGCGGAACTCGCATCAGAGAAGACACCCTCGGACCGGATCAGCTCACCGAGCGAAATATCTTCTTCTGCCCGGCCTGCCAGCCCTTCACGCCTGGTTAGCGTTGATCAGCAGCCTGACGCAGTGGCGGACAAATCGATCACGGTCCACGACGATCGTGCCGTCCAGATAACCGATGAACAGTGTGAACAACGCCCCGACCAGTCCGACTGCCACCAGTTGCTTGTCCACGGGATCAGCGATCTCGGACAACTGGTCGTACACCAGGTCGACGAACGCCGGCATCGATTCGATACCGCGGCCGCTCAGGACGGGTTCCGAGAGCGGGGCGATCAGGAGCACTCTCCCCATCGCCGGATCGTCGACCATGAGCTTGACGAAAGCGTCGACCGCAGCGGTGGCGACGGCCTCGGATGTCGTCTCCGACTCCACTGCCGACGCAAGCGCCGACTGCGCGCGCTCGGCGACAAACGTGTGGACCGCGACAACGTACTGATCGCGATCGGTGAAGCTTTCGTAGAAGTACCGCTCGGTCAGACCGGCAGCCTTGCAGACCGCACGCACGTTGACGGCCGGACCGTCGACCGCACCGAGCAGTGTCACTCCGACGTCGAACAACGTCGCCTTTCGAGTGGCCCTGCGTTCTTCGATGCTCACAACTTCCCCACTTCGCCGACACTTGATCTTCAATGCACCCGGCATTCGATCCTTGACTACCGCTGTTGTCGATCCTAATCTGACAACATGCGTAGTCAACTTGACGACAGCAGCACCCCGGTTCCCCTCGGTCCGGATTCCCTGACGTGGAAGTATTTCGGCGACTGGCGCGGGATGCTGCAAGGCGTCTGGGCCGGTTCGATGCAGAACATGCACCCCGGCCTCGGCGCCGGAGTCGAGGAGCATTCGCAATTCTTCGACGAGCGGTGGGAACGGCTGTACCGCTCGCTGTATCCCATTGCAGGCGTGGTCTTCGACGGCGATCGCGCGCAGCAGACAGCCGAAGAAGTCCGCGGCTATCACACACGAATCAAGGGCGTCGACAAGTTGGGGCGTCGGTATCACGCACTCGATCCCGATACTTTCTACTGGGCGCACGCAACGTTCTTCATGGGCACCATCGTCACTGCCGAGAACTTCTCCGGTGGCTTGACCGAGGCCCAGAAACGTCAGCTCTTCACCGAGCACATTCAGTGGTACCGCCTGTACGGGATGAGCATGCGCCCTGTTCCCGAGACCTGGGAAGCATTTCAGGAGTACTGGGACCACATGTGCCGCAACGTACTCGAAGACAACAAGGCGACCCGCGACGTCCTCGACCTGTCGGGACTCGGCAAGCCCCCGTACATGACGTGGCTACCCGATCCGTTGTGGCGGCTCGCCCGAATCCCCCTCGCCCGCGGATTCGTGTGGCTGACGGTCGGAATGTACGACCAACCGGTTCGAGACCTACTCGGCTACTCGTGGACCAGTCGCGATCAGAAAATTCACAACGCTGTCGGCCGCACCGTCAACGCCGTCTTCCGTCTGGTGCCGTGGCGATACCGGTATCAGCCACGTGCTCGCGCGGGATGGGATCGAGCTGACGGCCGAATCCCCGCCGATGCACCACTGGTCCACACACCGGCGCGCAACCTGCCCCCGCTCGAGCAGCGAGATAACCCGATGCACTACAGCCCCAGGGTCTGATCTGCCATGCTCTGAACATGGAGTGGGACCTGCGAACCCTGCTGAACCGTCCGATCACATCTCACGGTGCGCCGCTGGGACAAGAACGTGTGGCGGCGAGGACCACCGCGTACATCTACGGCAACATTCTTGTCCTCGCCGCACTCATACCGGTGACGAAATCTCAGGAATCGCTCGGCGCCGCGATTGTGGTCGGCACGGCATTGTCGACATACATCGCCCACACATTTGCCGAGGGCGTCGGCGAGAGCATTCGCAACGATCGCCGACTGACGACCGCGGAGAGAATCGACTCGCTTCGCGATTCCGTCCCGATCCTCACCTCTGCGGTTGTTCCTGTCGTCATTCTCGCGACGGCGTGGTTCAACTTCCTGGAACCACGGACGGCGCAGTTGATCGCGGAAATCGTCTTGATCCTGCGGATCGGTTCCACCAGTTACGTGATCAGCCGACTGCACGGCGAGAAAGTCAGTACGAACACACATCTGGCAGCCTTCGGCCTCGCTGCCGTCGCCACCCTCATAGTCGGGTTGAAGATAGTGCTCACTCATTGACGAGTCCCCCGATCGCGAATCCCCAGGCCTGAAGGGGTACTGCCGTTACCCGGCTGAGCAGTCACTCCCGCCGAACCCGCGGCCGCCGCTACCGTGGACGACATGAGCATCCCGAGCCTGAAACTGAACAACGGCGTCGACATCCCCGCGCTTGGCTTCGGCGTGTACCAGACGCCGCCGGACGAAACGGTCGCCGCCGTCGAGTCCGCGCTGTCGACGGGTTATCGCCATATCGACACTGCGGCGGCCTACGGCAACGAGAAGGGCGTCGGTGAGGCGATCCGGCGATCCGGACTCGATCGCGCGGACATCTTCGTCGAGTCGAAGGTCTGGATCACCGACTACGGATACGACGAGACTCTGCATGCCTTCGACAAGAGCGCAGGCAAACTCGGTGTCGAACAACTCGACCTCCTGATCCTCCACCAGGCGTTGCCGAGCGAGTTCGAGCGCACGATCGACGCGTACAGGGCATTGGAAACGCTTCTGGACGACGGCAAGGTCCGCGCCATCGGAGTCAGTAACTTCATGCCGGATCACCTCACCCGACTCCTGGACGCAACGTCCGTGGTGCCGGCGGTCAACCAGATCGAGGTTCATCCGTACTTCAGGCAGTCGACTTTGCTCGAGGCCGACGCCGATCGCGGGATTCTGTCTCAGGCATGGTCACCGATCGGCGGAATCACGTTCTACCGCGACGGCTCCCACGGCTCGACCCTCGAGGACGCCACCATCGGCGCCATCGCGACCGCTCACGGCAAGTCGCCTGCACAGGTGATGCTGCGCTGGCACCTCCAGCAGGGCCGCCAGGTGATCCCCAAGTCGGTGACTCCCTCGCGGATCGCGGAGAACTTCGACGTGTTCGACTTCGAACTCACCGCCGAAGAACTCTCCGCAATCGACGCACTCGACACCGGAGTTCGCGGCGGTCCCGAACCCGAGGTCATCACCCGCGAGAAGTTCGGAATCGAGATTCCCGAAGCCTGAACCCGGCAGCTTGAACAACACAGCAGCCCCAGTGATCTAGCTGGCGCTCCACCCGCCGTCGATGGTGTACGAAGCCCCCGTCACCATCGACGCCTCGGTCGATGCCAGCCACCCCACCAGCGATGCCACTTCCGCGGGCTCGACCATCCGTTTGATCGCGCTCTCAGTGAGCATCACCTTCTCGACAACCTCGGATTCACTGATTCCGTGAACCTTTGCCTGGTCGGAGATCTGGGATCGCACGAGTGGTGTCAGGACGTAGCCCGGATTGACACAGTTACTGGTGACACCGTGTGGGGCACCCTCGAGCGCAACAACTTTCGACAGCCCTTCGAGTCCGTGCTTTGCCGTGACGTACGCACTCTTGAATGCCGAAGCGCGGAGCCCGTGGACCGAGGAAATGTTGACGATGCGCCCGAATCCTTTGCGGTACATGTACGGCAGGGCCGCTCTGACCAGGAGGAACGGCGCTTCGACCATGAGGCGTTGAATCTTCCGGAAGTCCTCGACGTCCAAATCCTCGATGGGACTGACCCGTTGAATGCCGGCGTTGTTGACAAGTACGTCCGTCTCGAGTGCCAGATCCACGAGTTGGTCGGTGTCGAGGAGATCGACGGCCCACGCAGTGCCGTCGATCTCGTCGGCCAGCGCCTTCGCGGCGACGTCGTCGAGATCAGCGACGGTGACGTGGGCGCCGCGGGCGGCAAGGAGTCGAGCACACGCCTCGCCGATACCGCTGGCACCACCGGTGACCAGTGCCGTTTTGCCGGAGAGCGTCATGCGGAAACACCGGCCCGCTCGTCGGCGAGCACTCGTGCGTCGGCGGCATCGACGGACTCGAGCGAGATTCCCTTGGTCTCCCGCGCGAAAACGACTGCGACGATGGTGACCAGGGATGCCAACAGGAGATAGATCGCGATGGGGACCGAGGAGTCGAACTTGCTCAGCAGTCCGGTCGCGATGATCGGAGCCAGTGAACCTGCCACGATCGACGTGACCTGATATCCCAGGGAGACACCGGAATAGCGCATCCGGGTCGGGAACATCTCGGCCATGATCGCGGGTTGGCCGGCGTACATGAACGCGTGGAACACAAGCCCGATGATGATTGCCGACAAGATGACTGCATTGTGCCCGCTGTTCATCATCGGAAAGGCGAAGAATCCCCATGTTCCGGCGGTGACGGCGCCGATCATGTACACCGGGCGTCGACCGATCGTGTCGGACAGTTTGCCCACCAACGGAATCACTGCGAAGTGCACGGCATGTGCCATCAGCATCCACCAGAGGATGTGCGCCGTGTCCGCATGAACGACGACCTTGAGGTAGGTGATCGAGAAGGTCACCACGAGGTAGTACATGACGTTTTCGGCGAAACGCAGGCCCATCGCGGTCAACACTCCGCGCGGGTAACGCTTGACCACCTCGAAAACGCTGTACGAGGTTGCCTTGACCAGTTCTGCTTCCTTCTGCGCCGCAACGAAAATGGGAGCGTCGGTGACCTTGGTCCGAACGTAGTACCCGACCAGAACGATCACCGCGGAGAGCCAGAAGGCAACGCGCCAGCCCCAACTCATGAAGGATTCGTCCGAGAGCGTCGACGTCAGGATCAACAGCACGACAGTGGCCACTAGGTTGCCCATCGGCACGCCGGCCTGAGGCCACGACGACCAGAACCCGCGAGATCGATTCGGGCTGTGCTCGGCGACAAGGAGTACCGCCCCACCCCATTCGCCGCCGACAGCAAATCCTTGGATGAAGCGCAGCGTGACCAGCAGTGCCGGCGCCCAGTAGCCGATCTGACCGTAGGTCGGTAGGCAGCCCATCAGGAAGGTCGCGGCACCGACCAGCAGCAAACTGAACTGCAACAACTGCTTCCGGCCGAACTTGTCTCCGAAATATCCGAAGACGATTCCGCCGAGTGGCCGGGCGGCGAATCCGACGGCGTAGGTGATGAAAGCCGCGATGATCGCATCCAGCTCGTTGCCGCCGCCAGGAAAGAAGACTTTGCTGAAGACCAGCGTGGCCGCCGTGCCGTACAGAAAGAACTCGTACCACTCGACCACGGTGCCCGCCATCGAGGCGCCGACCACCTTCTTCAGCCCCGATGGTGGGGCTTGGCTCTCGGGTTTCGGCATGTTGTCGACGCTCATCGTGGACTCCCTCGTCTTCAGTTCGCGATTCGCCTGCTCTTCACGATCAGGAATGTGACCGCTCGCACATTTTTTGTGACTCGATGAGTATCGGTGCAGATTCTTGGCACGACAATGACAAATCTCGCACCATACAGGTGCAAAAATGCAGATATGACACTCGGACTGAGCCCGGACGACCTACTGGTGCTTCTCGCGGTCGGTCGCACCGGCCGCTTCAACACCGCCGCCGACGACCTGGGCCTCAACCACACCACCATTTCGCGCCGCATCGCCTCGCTCGAGAAGAGCCTCGGCGGCCGTGTACTGGTCCGCTCGTCCGGCGGCTGGGAGTTGACCGACCTGGGCAGACAAGCCCTCAGCGCGGCCGAGCGCATCGAGGCCGCGGTGAACGAACTGGCACTCGACTCCACCGGTCAGCAGCAACTCGACGGCGTCGTGCGGGTCTCGGCCACCGACGGCTTCAGCGCATACATCGCGGCCCCCGCCGGCGCAGCGGTTCGCAGACGCCATCCTCGCGTGAGCGTGGAGATAGTCGTCGCGACCAGAAAGGCGTCGCAGATACGCTCGGGGCTCGACATCGAGGTTGTTGTCGGCAAACCTCAAGTTCACCGCGCCGAGGCCGTCCATCTCGCCGACTACGCGCTGGGTTTGTACGCCTCCCGAGAGTATCTACGTCAGAATGCAGTTCCCGAAAGTGCCGAAGATCTGGCCGAACACTCGCTCGTGTATTTCATCGACTCGATGCTGCAGGTCGACGAACTCGATCTGGCCCGCAAGCTCACGGTTTCCATGCGCGAGGCCGTCACGTCCACCAACGTGTTCGTCCACATCGAGGCAACGCGCGCGGGTGCCGGCATCGGCCTGCTCCCCTGCTTCATGGCTGAGCAACACGACGATCTGATTCGCGTGCTGCCCGCTCACATCGAAGTCAGACTTTCGTACTGGTTGGTGGCTCGTTCTGAATCCTTGCGCCGCCCGGAAGTCGCAGCGGTGGTGACGGCACTTCGAGAGACGGTGGATCGCAAGCGATCTCAACTCCTCGGCTCTCCCGGGGCGAACGAAGCCCTCAGTCCAGAGTCGAACGATGCTGGACGATGACCTTGCGCGCCAACTCGGCGATCTTGACGTTCATGTTCTGCGAGGTTCGCACCAGAATGTCGAAGGCCTCGTCGTCGGACACCCGATGCAATGCCATCAGCAGACCGACGGCCTGACCGATTTCGCGACTGCTCGCCAGACCTCGCCGCAGCGAGTCGGCATCCTCTCCTCGGTTCAGCGCGGTGACGGCCACGGATGCAAACGATGCCAACATGATCGCGTGGTCGGCAACAGTTTCCGTGAATGCTCCCGGAGTGTCGGAGAAGAGGTTGAGGGCACCGAACTTCTGACGATCGACCATCAGTCGGAACCCCATCGAGCCACGAATGGGTGTCTCTGCCACTACTTTCCGAGCGAACTCGGGCCACTGATTCGGAGTGCGAAGATCTGACTCGAGCTGCGGCGCCTCCGTGTCGAGGGCGTCGATGCACGGCCCCTCGCCAGTCGCACGTTCGAGATCGTCTGCATACTCGGCGATCTCGTCGCTTGCCGCTACCGTGACGTTGGTGTTTCCCCGTCGCAGCATCAGGCTTGCGTGATCGCAACCGGGAATCAACTCGACAGCCGCCGAACAGATCGCGGAGTACACCTCGGCGCTGTCTGCGGCGGAGTAGAGGATCTCCGCCAACGCCGCGAACACTGCCGTGGGTTCTGTCAGTGCTTGGTCGCGCTCAGCCATCTCCATACACCTCGGGGTCTACCGTTCATCGAATTCTTCACCGAACGGTACAAACCTTACTTACTCGAGCGGATGGGGTCGCCGCCGCTCGCCGATTCCCGCCCGTCCGTCCCCTGAAAAGCTTCCGTGGCCGCGCGGTGATGCAGAGCCGTCACGGTGGTGATCTGCTTGGACACCAGGTCGTTGAGCTCGCGGTACTGCTCCTCCGTCTCCCCGGCCGGAATGTCTCTCAGGACCTCCCACATCGCACTCTTGCCGCACAGAGCGGTCCGCATGATCTCGAGAGTTGCCAGCTTCACGAGACGGTTGCGCCAGATGGCGTCGACATGGACGAGGCGCCTGATCCGATTGACCGTCGCGTCGATCTTGGAGTACCGCGGCAGAGATATGCCCTGGGTGTCCTCGATCAGTTGCAGCAGCTGCTCGATCTCGTACTCGAGCTCACCCGGCAACGAGTCCAGCTCACCGTCGGCCCACGCGCCGTACGAGTCCGAGAGTGACCGCGAGAGTTGCAGCCCTACCATCGCTCCGCACAGGTGAGTGACCAGATAAGCAGTGGCTATGTGTTCCTCAGCAGATCTCGACCGACTACCGAACATTGGGATCCTCCTGGGCGACGCTCGACCGGTCTGTGCTGACACGGGTGGTGATTCGACATCCGCCTACCCGCGACAGACCGAGAACAAACGACGGGCGACTCAGACCCGATCCGGCACCACGACGACGGGTTCGAGGATCTCGGCCCGAGACTCCGGCGCTGCGGCGCGCAAGGCGTCGGCCGACTCGTCGTCCGGCTGGGTCTGCGACTCGATCTCCGCTTCGACGCGCGCTCGGTACGTGTCGACCTCGCGCTCGACGGTGGCGGGATCCCAACCGAGAATCGGAGCAACCAATCCGGCAACCTGTTGCGCACAGTTGACACCACGATGCGGGTACTCGATTGCGATGCGCATGCGGCGAGCCAGGATGTCGTCGAGGTGCAATGCACCCTCGGCCGCGGCGGCGTACACAGCCTCGACCTGAAGGTAATCGGGGGCATCTGTGATGGGCTGCAACAACTCCGGCGTCTGTCGGCCGAGTTCGAGGACCTCCGTGATGAGTGAACCGTAGCGGTCGAGCAAGTGCTTGACGCGATACGGATGCAAGCCGTACTGCTCGCCCAG